>CAZXTH010000048.1:0-13310 GCA_964643585.1 uncultured Pseudoalteromonadaceae bacterium | reverse complement strand
GCGATAGCACGGCCTGATGCTGCCCATGGGAATACAGCTGTTTCGATTTTTAAGCCTTGCTCTTTAGCTTCTTTCTCGGTTACACCTACCCATGCCATTTCCGGATCGGTATAAGCGATTGACGGAATGCAACGCGGGTCGAAGTAGTGTTTCTGACCAGCAATCACTTCTGCTGCTACGTGGCCTTCATGTACCGCTTTGTGTGCCAGCATTGGTTGACCCACTACGTCACCGATAGCATAGATATGGCCAACGTTGGTGCGTAATTGCTTATCAACGCTGATAAAACCACGGTCATCTACGTTAACACCGGCTTTATCGGCATCAAACAGCTTGCCATTTGGCTTACGGCCAACAGCTACCAGAATTTTGTCATAACGTACGGCTTTCTCTGGCGCATTTTTACCTTCGAAAGTGACATACAAACCATCTTTCTTAGCTTCAACCGCAGTAACTTTGGTAGACAACATAATGTTGAAGTTGTCTTTGTTGTACTTGGTGTAGGCTTTAACGATATCAGCGTCAGCAGCAGGAACCAGCTGGTCAGCAAATTCCACTACAGAGACTTTAGAACCCAGTGCACGGTACACAGTACCCATTTCCAGGCCGATAATACCGCCACCCAGTACCAGCATTTCGCCTGGAATGTCTTTTAATTCCAGAGCGCCGGTAGAGTCGATAACACGCGGGTCATCTTTTGGAATAAATGGCAGCGCTACCGGCTCAGAACCTGCAGCAATAATGGCGTTTTCAAAAGTAATGGTAGTGTCGCCTACCTGCAGGGTGTTGGCACCGGTGAATTTACCGTAACCGTTAACCACTTTTACTTTACGCATCTTGGCCATGCCGCCCAGACCGTTGGTCAGTTGGCCGATAACTTTGTCTTTCCAGTCACGGATTTTATCCAGATCGATTTTTGGCTCGCCAAACGTTACACCGTGAGCAGCCATATCGCGGGCATC
The DNA here is from genome assembly GCA_964643585.1 of uncultured Pseudoalteromonadaceae bacterium. GTDB lineage: Bacteria > Pseudomonadota > Gammaproteobacteria > Enterobacterales > Alteromonadaceae > Alishewanella. The sequence continues at coordinate 12,348 of CAZXTH010000048.1, read as the reverse complement.
GTCGATAACTTTAGCAACATGCAGTAAGGCTTTTGAAGGGATACAGCCTACATTCAGACACACACCACCTAAAGTGCTGCGGGATTCTACCAGCGTGACTTCCAGACCTAAATCTGCGGCACGGAAAGCTGCAGAATAACCACCAGGGCCAGCGCCCAGAACCACTACTTGGGTTTTGATTTCGTTGCTCATCGTTTTACCTTTACTCTTCCGAACGGTTAAACTGCCCCTGATTAGCTGGTGTCTCAAACATGCCAGTACCACGGACAGGCGAATGTTAAGTGGCTGAATTTTAGCATTCAGCCTGTAAGATGTCCCGTAACTTTTCAGCCAGCGGGACATCCTCGCAGCATTACATAATAATCTGGCGGATATCGCTTAAATACGCCGCCAGTGTCGCGGTGAAACGCGCCGCCAGTGCTCCATCAATCACCCGGTGATCGTAAGACACACTCAGTGGCAACATTAACCGTGGTTCAAACTCTTTACCATTCCACTTAGGTTTAATATCTGACTTGGATACACCCAGAATTGCCACTTCCGGTGCATTCACAATAGGCGTAAACGCTGTACCGCCAATACCACCCAGACTCGAAATAGTGAAGCAGCCACCTTGCATATCTGCAGCCGTCAGTTTGCCATCGCGCGCTTTGCCTGAAATTTCCTGCAATTCGCGTGACAGTTCAATGATGCCTTTTTTGTTCACATCACGAACTACCGGCACAACCAGGCCATTTGGTGTATCAACGGCGATACCTAAATGTATATACTTTTTCAGCACCAGGCTCTGGCCATCTTCAGACAGTGAGCTGTTGAAGGTTGGGAATTCTTCCAGAACTTTAGCCACGGCTTTCATAATAAATACCAGCGGCGTGTACTGCACACCCAGCTTTTTCTTTTCAGCCAGTGTGTTTTGTTCTTTACGGAACTCTTCCAGATTACCGATATCAGCTTCGTCAAACTGAGTTACATGAGGAATACGAACCCAGTTACGGTGAAGGTTAGCACCAGAGATTTTCTGGATACGTGACAGTGGTTTTTCTTCCACAGCACCAAATTTTGCAAAATCTACCTTCGGCCATGCCAGCAGATCAAAGCCCATATTGTTGCCACCAGCTGATGACGCTGCAGCACCTGACTCAACCTGCTTAATTAATGACTTAACGTAGTTTTGTACGTCTTCTTTTAGCACCCGGCCTTTACGACCAGAGGCTTTTACTTTTGCCAGATTGATACCGAACTCACGGGCTAAACGGCGAATCACCGGTGAGGCATGTGCATAAGCACTGTTTTCAACAAAGCCTGAATCTGCTGCTGGCTGAGCTGAAGCTTGTGGCGCTTCAGTTTTAGTTTCGGCTTTTGGCTGCTCTGCAGCTTTTTCTGCTGCAGGTGCGTCAGCGGCCTTAGCCGGAGTAGCTTTGGCAGAAGAACCATTGCCAGCAGTTTCGAACACCATAATCAGCGTGCCGGTTTTAACTTTATCGCCCGCTTTGACTTTGATTTCTTTCACAGTACCGTTAAACGGTGCAGGGACTTCCATAGAAGCTTTATCACCTTCCACGGTCAGTAACGACTGCTCTGCTTTTACGGTATCGCCTACCGCAACCAGCAGTTCAGTTACTTCAACTTCATCACCGCCGATATCCGGTACTTCTACATTTTTCAGCTCAGCAGCAGCGGGAGCCGCTGCCTCTGATTTTTCTTCAGTTGCCGGTGCTTTGGCTGCTGGCTTTTCTTCAGCAGCAGGTTTTTGCTCTGTTGCACCACCTTCAGCTTCAAACACCATGATCAATGAGCCGGTTTTAACTTTGTCACCGGCTTTCACTTTGATCTCTTTTACCACACCCGCCTGAATGGCCGGTACTTCCATAGAGGCTTTGTCACCTTCTACGGTCAGTAATGACTGATCAGCCGCAATTTTATCACCAACACTGACCAGAACTTCGGTTACTTCAACCTCATCTGAGCCAATATCAGGAACTTGAATTTCAATAGTCATTTGTGATCCTCTTATGCATACAGCGGGTTAGGCTTGCTGGTATCAATATTGAATTTCTTCAGCGCTTCGGCCACAACAGCTTTTTTGATGTCGCCACGCTTCGCCAGTTCAGTCAGTGCCGCTACAACAACATAGGAAGCATTGACTTCAAAGTGACGACGCAGATTCTCACGGCTGTCAGAACGTCCAAAACCATCTGTACCCAGAACTTTATAAGATTCTGCCGGAACAAATGCACGGATTTGGTCAGCATAATTCTTCATGTAATCCGTTGCGGCGATGGCAGGTTCTTTACCCAGTACTGAAGCCACATAAGGTACTTTTTCCTTGGCATCCGGATTCAGCATATTGAAGCGCTCTCAGTCCTGACCATCACGGGCCAGTTCATTGAACGAGGTAACAGAGAACACATCTGATCCAATCCCGTAATCACTGCTCAGGATTTGAGCGGCTTTGCGCACTTCATTCAGAATAGAGCCAGAACCCAGCAACTGAACTTTACCTTTGCTGCCAGCAACAGTTTCCAGTTTATAAATACCGCGACGAATACCTTCCTCAGCACCTTTTGGCATGGCCGGGTGATGATAGTTTTCGTTCATTACGGTTATGTAGTAGTACACATTTTCCTGATCAGCGCCATACATACGACGAATACCGTCCTGCACAATCACAGCCAGTTCGTATACGTATGTTGGGTCATAGGAAATACAGTTAGGGATGGTGCCTGCCTGAATATGGCTATGACCATCTTCGTGCTGTAAGCCTTCTCCGTTCAGAGTAGTACGGCCGGATGTTCCACCCAGCAGGAAGCCTCTTGCCTGTTGGTCGCCCGCCAGCCAGGCCATATCACCAACGCGCTGGAAGCCAAACATTGAATAGTAAATATAGAATGGGATCATTGGCAGATCGCTGGTGCTGTAAGATGTTGCAGCAGCTACCCATGATGCAATCGCGCCAAGTTCGTTAATACCCTGCTGTAAAACCTGGCCTGCGGTATCTTCTTTATAGTAAGACACTACGGCGCGGTCTTCCGGAGTATAGGTTTGTCCATGCGGGTTATAGATACCAATCTGACGGAACAAGCCTTCCATACCAAAGGTACGGGCTTCGTCAGCAATAATAGGTACAATCTGTTGGCCGATATTTTTGTCTTTCAGCAGGATATTCAGCGCGCGGACAAAGCCCATCGTGGTGGAAATATCACGCTTTTGCTCTTCCAGCAACTGGTCAAAGTCTGACAATACCGGTAAGGTCAGCTCTTTAGTGAAGTTAGGCAAACGTACCGGAGTATAGCCATGCAGTGTCTTACGACGGCTATGCAGGTATTCATGCTCTGCTGAGCCTTTTTCCAGCTGGATATAAGGCAGGCTTTGTACATCTTCTTCAGAAATATAATCTTCCAGGCCCAGACGTTTGCGTAATTGCAACACGTGCGTCATGTCCATTTTCTTCACCTGGTGAGCAATGTTTTTGCCTTCGGCAGCATCACCCATACCATAACCTTTAACAGTTTTGGCCAGAATAACTGTTGGACGGTCAGTGCATGCCTGTGCAGCTTTAAAAGCGCTGAACAGTTTTGATGGTTCATGACCACCCCGTTTCAGGGCAAAAATCTCGTCGTCTGTCATATCAGCAACCAGGGCTGCCGTTTCCGGATAACGGCCAAAGAAATGCTCACGCACATAAGCACCATCTTTGGATTTATAAGTCTGATAGTCACCGTCAACGGTTTCATTCATCAGCTCTAACAGTTTACCGGTAGTATCTTTTGCCAGTAATTTATCCCAGCCACTACCCCAGATAACCTTGATCACATTCCAGCCTGCGCCACGGAACAAACCTTCAAGTTCCTGGATAATTTTACCATTACCCATTACCGGGCCATCCAGCCGCTGCAGGTTACAGTTAATCAGGAAACACAGGTTGCCCAGTTTCTCACGGGCAGCAAATGAAATAGCGCCGCGTGATTCCGGCTCGTCCATTTCGCCATCGCCAAGGAAAGCATAAACACGCTGTTCTGAGGTGTCTTTCAGTCCGCGACCATGCAGATATTTCAGGAACTGAGCCTGATAAATAGCAGTGATAGGGCCAAGACCCATAGAAACTGTAGGGAATTGCCAGAATTCAGGCATCAGTTTAGGGTGCGGATAAGAAGATAAGCCATTTCCATCCACTTCCTGGCGGAAGCTGTCCAGTTGTTCTGCTGTCAGGCGGCCTTCAACAAAAGCACGGGCATAAATACCCGGTGAAATATGGCCTTGGTAATACACCAGATCGCCGCCATCTTTTTCATTAGGGGCACGGAAGAAATGGTTAAAGCAGGTTTCATAGAATGCAGCTGAAGACTGGTACGATGCCATATGGCCACCAAGGTCCAGTTCTTTCTTGGACGCACGCAGCACAATCATAATGGCGTTCCAGCGAATAACAGAACGAATACGACGCTCGATATTCACGTCTCCCGGGTAAGGCAGTTCCTGCTGTAACGGAATAGTATTGATGTAGTTGGTTGTTACGCCGGTAGGCATATCAACACCTTCCAGCCGGGCTTGTTCCAGAACCTGTTCCAGGATGAACTGGGCGCGATCCACACCTTCTTCACGAACCACGGATTCAAGCGCTGCAAGCCACTCCTGAGTTTCCAGAGCGTCTACGTCAACCTTACTGACTTCAGACATATCGAGGTTTCCTTAGGTTATTCACGAATAAAATCGTTGTTGATTCTGTTAACTGTTAACCCTGCTGAGTACGGCGTAACGAGCGTTCTATACGTGAACGTTCTTTGCCAACTTCCAGCAGAGCCTCTTCGATATAGGCCAGGTGACCATTACTGGCCTGTCGCGCGTTTTCCGGTTCGCCGTTAATTACTGCTTCCATCAGGCGTTGACGATGCGCATTAAGCTGACCTGCTATGCCTTCCCTTTGCTTCAGAATATCCAGGTTTACCCGCACATTCTGCTCCACCAGTGGCGTTAAGCCACGCATAAGATGCAACAGCACAACATTGTGGGACGCTTCAGCCACAGCCAGATAAAACAGGCCAACTGCAGCAGCTTCTGCTCCTACATCGTTCTTCTGTTGCACTGCACAGATTTCGTCATACCGGAGTTTAATCTGGCGAAAATCAGCTTCTGTACCGCGTAATGCAGCATAGTAAGCACAAATACCTTCCAGCGCATGCCGGAACTCCAGCAAATCAAACTGTGCTTCCGGGTAGCGGGAAATTAACCCGAATAACGGGTCGGTTAGTCCTGCCACCAGATTATCACTAATATAAGTACCGCCACCCTGTCGCCGTTTAACCAGGCCTTTTGCTTCCAGTTTTTGGATAGCCTCGCGGACAGAAGGTCTTGATACAGCAAACTTTTCTGCCAAATCCCGTTCTGGCGGCAATTTCTGGCCAGGAGCAAAACTACCCTCGAGCACCATATGTTCAAGCTGCTCAACGATGCGATCTGATAGTTTTGCGGGTTTAAGTTTAAAGTCTTCCATACCAGAGGTCATTATTATGTAAATTGGTCTTACCAATTATTTTTTAGTGCGGTTAAGGTAGCAGGTTCCGGCAGACAAGTAAATCTGACTGACAATATCCATACGGATAAAGCGGTAAATAGTTAGAGTAAACACTCAGAAAAAATGTACACAGAAAGGGACAGAGGAAATTGGTAAGACCAGAAAGACATACCCCTGGTTATGGGGTATGTCGCAGACAGCTAGCTTAATTCAGCCAGCCGCTTAATGTCAGGATAGCAGCAAAGGCAAGGAAAAACAGAATATTACGTTTAGCCAGTTGTACCATATAACTGGTTTCGTCCTGTGTATTCAGCAGCCCTTCTGGTAAAGGCTCTGCCGCAGCCGCAACTTCTGTTACCACTTTTTCGTTGCTGGCAGTAAAGTCCAGAAAGTATCCCAGTAATGCTGACGAAGCACGTGAGAAATGCCCTACCAGTGCAAACCCTAACCCGAACAGTCGGGCCGGGAACCAGTCCGCCCAGTGGCTCAGATAATGTACAGCATCCTTTTCTTCCGGCTGTGGAGCCATCGCCGCGGCAACCTCTTCCATATTTTCACCATCGAAAGTGGCCGGTTCCTGTAGCTGGCGCAATAAAGCATATGTAATGACGCCAAAAGCTCCGGCTACCAGAAACCAGAACACCACAGCAGCGTAGTAACGGAAATTAATCCATACCAGTAACTGTCCATGGCTGTTTTGTTCCAGTTTACTGCCACTGTCACGGCGAATCTGCTCCATAGTCAGAGTTGCTGCTTCTTCATCTTCACGATCCAGCGCATTCAGATATTGTTTGTACAGCTGGCGGTAGTGCCAGCTGCCAATCGCAACCAACAGAATCAGCGCATTTACCAGTGTACTAACCAGCCAGCTGTCTGCAAGGCAAAGCAAAGCTGCAACCAGCGCTCCCGGTAATACCAGCCAGACATAACGCCCGGCGTTATGCAACATCAGTCTGGACAGAAATGATGAGTAACTGAGGCGAAGATATGCCTGGCTATAACGGCGGCTCTGCCATGCATCACTTCTTGCTGCCAGCCGTTCAACAATCAATGCCAGTAACATACTAATCAAGGTCATAAAGCGTTCTCCTTTATCGCGCTTTTGTAACGCTTCCAGTCAAAAGCTGTACCGGGGTCAGTTTTTCTGCCCGGTGCAATATCACAGTGTCCGGTAATCCGCTCTGCGGTTATTGCCGGATACTGCTGCATCAGATATCGGGTAACAGCTATCAGACTCTGATATTGCTGCTCAGTATAAGGGATATTATCTGTCCCTTCTAATTCAATCCCGATGGAAAAATCATTACAGCGTTCCCGCCCGTTAAAGCTACTGATACCGGCATGCCATGCTCTGGCGGCAAAAGGTACATATTGAAAAATACGGCCATCACGCCAGATAACACAGTGAGCCGACACTTTTACGCCTGCAAGACTGCTGAATGACGGATGAGCATTACAATCAATAACCCCGCCAAACAAGTCATCAATATAAGACTGCCGCAACGGCTCGGTGGTAAATACTCCGGCAGGCAGGCTGATATTATGAATAACCAACAGGCTTATTTCATCATCGGCTGGCCGTTGATCATAAAAGCCGCACGGGCGAATCACCATTTCAGGAGCATGAACTGTCATCAGAATTTTGCCTTTGGCAAGCAGTGTCAGTAAGCTATAACTGATATTGTCAATGCTGGAACGAATTAATGCAAGCACCTGAGACAACTTCAAAATATGGCAGAGCCTTCGCCATAATTGCCTGGTTACTGTTACTGGGAATACTGTTTATGTTCTTTCAGGACTACGTAGCGGAACAATTGAATCCTAACCGCAGCCTGCAAAGTCAGCAGGGGCAAGGTGGAGAAATTATCACCGTACTCACCCGTAACCGGGCCGGACACTATGTCGGCACCGCTCTGGTAAATGAACAACCCGCCGATTTTATGCTGGATACCGGCGCCACTACGGTCGCAGTATCGGCTAATGCCGCTGAACGTTTAGGGTTGCAACGCGGACAGCCGATTCAGGTTTCTACAGCTAATGGCATGACTCTGGCTTACCGCAGCAGTATCAGGCAACTGCAACTGGGCGATATTATTCTGAATAATGTGCCAGCCAGTATTGTGCCAAATATGGGGGATACTGAGATATTGCTAGGTATGAGTGCTTTAAAACAGTTAGAATTCCGCCAGCAAGGCAATCAACTGACATTAATCCAACATCGCTGAATTATGCTGACAACATCCTCTTATCTTACTGAAGAAATTAAACGTGCTGTTGCTGCAGCGCTGGCTGAAGATCTGGGTTTCCAATCACCTGAGCAGGGTGATATTACTGCCTCGCTGATTCCGGCCGAGCAGCAGGCAACGGCAACCATTATCACCCGCGAAGATTGTGTACTCTGTGGCACTGCCTGGGCAGATGAAGTATTTCACCAGTTAGGTGGAATCGTCACGATCAGTTGGCAGGCAAAAGATGGCGATAAACTGCAAGCTGGCGCAACGCTTTGTAATTTGCGGGGCCCTGCCCGAACGCTGCTGACAGGAGAGCGGACTGCTCTTAACTTCCTGCAATTGCTCAGTGGTACTGCAACGGTTACTGCACATTATGTATCTTTTCTGGACGGCTCAGCAACCAGACTGCTTGATACCCGTAAAACGCTCCCTGGTCTGCGCTTTGCACAAAAATACGCTGTTAGTTGCGGCAATGGGAAAAACCACCGGATCGGATTATTTGATGCTTTCCTGATCAAGGAAAACCATATCGCTGCAGCAGGTTCAATTGCCGCAGCGGTCAGCCAGGCTCGATTGAATTTTCCGGGCAAACCGGTTGAAGTAGAAACAGAAAATCTCGATGAGTTACAGCAAGCACTGGCCGCTCAGGCCGATATTATTATGCTGGATAATTTTACTGTGGAAGATATTTACGCTGCAGTCTCAATTAATCAGGGCCGTGCCCGATTAGAAGTATCTGGCAATATTACCAGCGAGCGTCTGGCTGAACTGGCTAAAACCGGTGTTGATTATATTTCCAGTGGAGCACTGACCAAACATGTGCAGGCCATTGATCTGTCAATGCGCTTATCCATTAACAATTAATTTAAATATTTACATAATTTTAATTTAATGCTAAACCTGTATTTACTGCGTTTTCGGAGATACAGGTTATGCGTTGTTTATCCCCGGCTTTTACCCTGATCGAACTGCTGATTGCCATCGCCATCATCAGTATTCTGACGGCTGTCGCTATACCGCAATATCAGTCTCATACCAGCAGAAGCGCACTGATGGCTTGCTATAAAGAAATCCTCAGTGCCCAGCCCGGTTTTGAATTCACACTGGCTACAACCGGAGCAATCAGTGAAAACTGGTTACAGCGTTCTGAAACGGCCTTATCCCCACTTCAGGTTCCACACGCCAGAGCCTGCAGTGAACATATACTGACATCCGCAGCAATCGAAGGCGTTGTTGCCGGTAATCCGGCGGTAAATGGAGTAGTGATCAGTCTGCAGCGGCAAACTGATACCGGGATCTGGTATTGCCGGCTACGCAACCTGCCAGCCAGCACCGATCCTGCACTGTTTCCCAGAGGTTGTGAGACAACTTCTGTATGAATACGGCGACTCAACTCTCTTTGATGCAATTGAACTATCAGCAAGACACCGCGGATGAGCAGGCTGTCATCCATTTTGTTAACCAGCTACTGCAACATGCAGCAGATAATCTGGCATCAGATATTCATCTGGAGCCCTATGAACAGCTATGCCGTATCAGAATAAGAATTGATGGCCGTTTACATACCATTTCAGAGTTGCCGACAGCACTTGCCCCGCGGTTTATTGCCAGATTAAAAGTGCTTGCTCAGCTGGATATTGCTGAAAAGAGGCTACCTCAGGATGGCCGTATCCGCCTTAACTTATCGGGGAATCAACTTCTGGACTGCCGGATTAGTACCCTACCCGTTGCAGCAGGAGAAAAAGTAGTGCTGCGCTTACTCAACCCTGATGCTACGCTGCCTCCACCAGAACAACTGGGTATGACCACTCAGCAATTGCAGTTATTTTTACAATACTTGTCACGCCCTCAAGGGATGATACTGGTCACCGGCCCTACCGGTAGTGGCAAAACCATTACACTTTACAGTGCCCTGCAACAAATTAACCAGCCAGATATCAACATTTCTGCAGCCGAAGATCCGATTGAAATGATGCAGCCAGGCATTAATCAGCTACAAATCCACCCGCGTATCGGCCTTAACTTTGCTACAGCATTGCGTACTTTTCTACGCCAGGATCCTGATGTCATTATGGTCGGAGAAATCCGTGATACTGAAACAGCAGAAATAGCCATTAAAGCTGCCCAGACCGGCCATTTAGTGCTATCTACCCTACATACCAACTCTGCCTGGGAAACATTGAACAGGCTGCAGCAAATGGGCGTGCCGTTATATCAACTGGTTAGCACAGTATCACTGGTTATTGCTCAGAGGCTGGTACGTTGCCTGTGCCCTCAATGCCGTATTCCGCAATACCTTGATAATGAAAAGCTGCAGCAGCAAGGATTCAGTAATCATTACGGTTCTTCGCTACAGCTTTATACCGCTTCTTCCGGTTGCCGGCACTGTCTGAATGGCTACAGAGGCCGCACCGGGATCTATGAATTAATGCCGGTTTCATCTGTCGTTGCTGCTGAACCAGCAGAATCAGCTCAACAATTACAGTATTTACTGCAGCAACAGAACATTACCAGTCTGCGTCAAGCGGCATTGCAAAAAGCGGCTCTGGGCATTACCAGCCTGCAGGAAGTTAACCGGGTTACCGGAATAAGCTGATGACAAAAATGCTGCATCAGGAATTACGCCGTAACAGGCGGTATTACTATAAAGGCAGAACAGCTGAAAGCGATACTATTTATGGTGAGTTATATGGTTTCAGCCGCACCGATGCCTTACTTCAACTACGCCAGCAGGAAGTGAATGTACGCCAATTAAAGCGCCGCTGTTTCTGGCATTACTGGCTGGAGCCATCAATTACTGCAGCCGATATCACACTGCTGCTGCGACAGCTAGCAACACTTACCACTGCAGGCTTACCTTTATTACAGAGTTTGTTACTTATCCGGCAGTCTGCCAGCAAAATAAAGCTCGTCCGGCTGACACAGCAACTCGCCGAAAATATTCAGGCAGGTAATAACCTTAGCGAAAGCCTGCAGCAACAGCAGTGTTTCGATTTACTGAGCCGCAGCCTGATCAGTGCCGGAGAACAAAGCGGAACACTGGATCACATGCTGACCAGAATTGCAGCTCATCGTGAGAAATCTGCCCTGTTGCAGAAAAAAGTCCGCAAGGTGCTGCTATATCCAATGGCCGTACTGTTAATTGCATCGGTTGTTACAGCTATTCTATTGCTGTACGCCGTGCCACAATTCAGTCTGCTATATAGCAGTATGGGAGCAGAACTTCCTGCTTTTACCGGTTTTGTGTTGCAACTCTCTACTTTGCTACAGCATAACGGGTTGGCATTGCTGGCTGCATCAGGGCTGTGCTGCATGGCATTCAGGTTTTTATATAAAAGACAAACCTTGTTACGCAGGCAGGCAGACAAGTTACTGTTAATCATTCCTATCGTACGGAAAAACATTCTGGCAAGGTTTTGCAGGATACTTGCCACGTTCAGCAGCGCAGCAATTCCACTGGATACTGCACTTTCTGCCGCAGTATCCGTCTCAGATAACCGTTGCTATCAGTCAGCGGTATTAGCTGTGCAGGAACAGATTAATGCCGGCCAGAGCTTATACTCTGCATTAAGCAGGCAAACTCTTTTTCCGCCGGTGTTGCTCCGCTTTGTAGCAACAGGCGAAGCATCAGGTACGCTGGATAGCATGCTACAAAAACTTGCCATCTTGTATGAACAGGAAACTGATGATTTGACGGAAGGCTTAACATCTTTGCTGGAGCCTGTCATTATGGCAACCCTAGGAGTAATAATCGGAGCATTGATTATTGCTCTGTATCTGCCAATTTTCCGGATGGGCTCATTAATAGGATAATAAATAGCTGCTATGTCTTCTGTATTCGCACAAATGCCCTGGTTATTTATCAGTTTTGCCGTCATTCTGGGGCTGATTATCGGCAGTTTCCTGAATGTAGTCATTTATCGTCTACCCAGAATGATGGAACGCAGCTGGCAGCAGGAATATCAGGATTATTTTCAGCAAGGCAATCAGACTACTCCTGCAGCTTCCTATAATCTGGCCGTTCCGCGCTCTGCCTGCCCACATTGCCAAACCCCTATCAAAGCCAGAGATAATATTCCACTGTTAAGCTGGTTATTGCTAAAAGGCCGCTGCCGCCAGTGCCGAAAACCTATCAGCCGCCGCTACCCTCTGGTTGAGGCAATAACTGCTCTGCTCACTGCGTTTATCTGCTGGCAGTATGGTTACTCTCTGACCTCACTGGTTGTCGTGCTATTGAGTTGGGGCCTGATTATATTAATGTTTATTGATATAGAGAAAATGCTGATCCCCGATCAAATTACTTATCCTTTATTATGGTTAGCATTAATTTTCAGCCTTTCCGGTTCAGCTTTTGTTAATTCTGGCGAAGCTATTGTGGGTGCGGCTACGGGTTATCTGAGTCTATGGATTTTGTACTGGGCTTTTAAATTGCTGACCGGTAAGGAAGGCATGGGATACGGTGATTTTAAATTACTTGCTATCTTCGGCGCCTTACTCGGCTGGCAGCAGTTACCACTGCTGCTATTATCGGCATCGCTTACAGGGATTGTGGCAGGCTCAGTACAGTTGGCAATGCAAGGACAGCATGGAAAGCTGAAGCATCAG
>CAZXTH010000047.1:0-13403 GCA_964643585.1 uncultured Pseudoalteromonadaceae bacterium | reverse complement strand
CCAGATAACTACCTGCTCAATGGTAAGCCAGTTGCAATAATGGGTGCTGGTGGTGGCATGGGTACATCACGGGCACAGTATCACCTGCGCCAGACGTGTGTTTTTCTGAACCTGCATCCGCTGAATAAACCGGAAGTCTTTGCCAATGCCTTTGCCGGCGGGTTTGACAATAATGGCGACCTGACGGACGAGCGCATTCAGGGGCTGATTAAACAGCAACTCGAAGCGCTGGCCGCCTGGCAAAAGCAGTTATCAAAATAGCCACTTCCTCACCATTATTAAAACAGGTGCAGGATTGTTCTAAGCGAACCGTTGGAGCCCCGGACGGGCGGAACCGAGCCTACAGGGATGTATTCACGGCGTGTTCGTGTGGGCAATCCTGCTCGTGTTTATCTTAACAAAATGGGCATTATAATAATGCACCAGCGCAATTTGTTGCCACTTGCTATATCAGGTACCAAGCGGGTTCAATACCTTACTCTGCTGTACATCAATAATCTGGCCGTTAACAACGCTATAGCGTACCTTACCTTCGGCATCCTGCAGCACAAAAGTCGCATTTTGTGCACGTTGCGGGCTTTCTTCCGGCAGGTTGCGTGGGTTCACCTGTAACGGATAACGGCTTTTATTCTTTAACAATGCCTCGTCACCGGTGAAGTGAGTGTAACCCTGCTGCAACAACGACAAATACTGTTTATCGGTCAGATTCAGTACCGACTTCAGGCTATAGGCTTTACCCGGCTGATAAGTCAGTCCTGTTGCGTCTAACTGGTGGTAACTACCGAAAATAGATAAATCACCAATATCATCAATCCGCGCGCGCCTTGCAGCTCTCAGATCAAGATTAAACGCCAGATCCAATGTTGCAGACTGTTCCTGCAGTACCAGCGTTACGTTACGGATTAATACGTCTTTAATCCCCCCGGTACGATTGAAGGGAATTTGCTGATAAGCATCAACCGGAATCTCCTGATAACGGCCAGCAGTAATACTATCGATTACCTGCACCAGTAACTGGGCATTTATTCTGCGTGCAACCTGACGATGGTCATCAGCCGGATGCCCGCCGGATTCAATTAAAATAGTGCTGATACCCATACCGGCAAAGGTATCACCAAATGAACGTTCAGAATAAGTATCGTTGTAACGGCCAAGGTAGCCGGGAATTTCGTGTTCAATCAATTGTGCCATTTCGCCAATCAGTTGCATTGCTTTTTTACGCGATTCATCAATGCTTTTCTGATGATCGAAAGCCGGAGCCAGCAACGAAATAGTAGCCTGTTTAAAACCTTCACCCACAGCATAGTGGCGGTTCTGGTCGTGCAGATTAAACCCATAATGAGGTTTGAATGTTTCTGCAGCTTGCATCAGCAAACGCCCTTCTGGAGTCTGCAATGTTTTGGCGTCACGGTTAATATCTATACCCTGAGCGTTAAAGCGGGTGCCTACTTCTGCTCCGTCCGGATTCACCATCGGGATCAACCGTAATGTCACTTTATCCATCCAGCTGTCACGCCAGGCTTTTTGCTCATCTGCCGCAATATAATTAAGCAAGTCCATCAAGGCTGCGGTAGCTGTTGATTCATCCCCATGCATCTGTGACCAGGCAAGAATGCGTTTTTCGCCTTTTCCGATCGTAATCTGCTGAACCGGCACACCATAAAGTGACTGGCCAATCTGCTCTATATGAAACAATGAGTTTTGTTTATGCCTGGCCAGTAAAGGCTCGATATCAGAATAAGTCAGTTGCTCTTTATTTAGACCTGACTGCTGAACAGCCTGATATTCTGCAATGGTCATTGCGTGCGTCATGCTCATAAAAAATGTTCCGATAAGTAAGATCAGGCGCTTTAGCATAAATCCCTCTTTGTTATTTCTGCGTTTTTGTTATTTTGTGTTTATTTACAAATCATGGTTTGATGAATATTTCTCCAACTTTACTGGTTTTCAGCAAGATGGGCAAAACCACTTATGTCCCTGAGAGGGTAGATTATCGCAAAACACGTGCAGAATCTGTATAAATTATTAGCAGCGTTCCAACCGTCTGTAGTACAGTAAAGCGGGTATTTTTTACCATTACGACATTCTAAAAAACCAGCAAAGGTCAGTCTGCCTCGTATGCCGGCTGTCAGAATAATAACTTTATAAGGAGGAACCTTTGGCTGACTGGTTAAGTTTAGTGCCACCTTTGGTTGCAATTATCGTTGTGCTGTGGCGTAAAGAAGTCATTCTTGCGTTGTTGTTGTCTCTCTGCTCTGCCGAGCTGCTGATTGTTATGCAATCCGGGGTTGGTATTGTTCCTACTCTGGTATTGGAAGGCCCAATACAGACACTTGAACGCATTATTAAAGTCACCACCTCGCCGGATAATGCCCGGTTACTGATGTTTTGTTTGCTGATTGGCGGCCTGCTGGCCTACATTCGCTATTCTGGCGGTGTATCCGCTATGGTAGAGATTTTTATCAAAAAAGGCGTTGCCAAAACACCACGTCAGGCAGGTTTGCTGACGTTCTTTCTTGGTGTTGCCATTTTCATTGAGTCCAACCTGAGTGCTCTGGTGTCAGGCCTGACTTCCCGTGGGCTTTTCGATAAATTTAAAATGAGCAGAGCAAGGCTTGCCTATATTGTTGACAGCACCAGCGCCCCGGCTTGTGTCTTGCTACTACTTAATGGCTGGGGGGCTTACGTTCTCGGCCTGATCAGTGTATATGAACTGCCAGGCAGTTATGTATCTATTCTGCTGGGGTCTATTCCATTAAACTTTTATGCACTGCTGACTCTGGCAGTAGTGCTTTACACCATTATCAGTGGCAGGGTTTTCGGCCCGATGCGCCGTTCAGAACAACAACTGCATACACTGGATCACGAACATACAGAAATAGAAACACCTCCCAGCAGTGCTGCATATATGCTGATTCCGTTGATTACACTGGCGGTATCTATGGTTGCCTTTATGCTGTTTACCGGTAACGGCAGACTGGTAGATGGTTCAGGCTCTAAATCGGTACTGTATGCCACTACACTGGCCTGCCTGGTAGGGTACAGCATGATGCGTTTCAGCGGCCGTTTTACGCACCATCAGCTGGTTGCTACCGGCTTCCGGGGCATGAATGAACTGCTGCCACTGGTCACCATTGTTTTGCTATCACTGGCTCTGGGTTCCAGCCTCAAAGATTTAGGTACAGGAACCTTTATTGCCTCAATCGTTAACGAAACAGTACCTGGTTGGTCAGTACCTGCCTTGTTGTTTCTGGCTGGCGCGCTGATTTCTTTTACCACCGGAACATCCTGGGGTACTTTTGCCATTCTGGTGCCTATTGGCATGCCAATGGTATTAATGATGGATTTACCACCATCACTGGTTCTGGCTGCTATTTTAAGCGGTGGAGTATTCGGGGATCACTGCTCTCCTATTTCCGATACCACAGCGGTCAGTTCGATTGCGGCAGGTTGCGACCTGCTGGAACACGTTAAAACACAGATGCCCTATGCCCTGCTATGCGGTGTGCTTGCATTGATCGCTTTTGCTGTCAGTGGATTAATCATGATATGAAAAAACTGACTTTTGCAGCATTGGCTATTACAACCGCATGTCAGTGCCAGGCAGCATCGGTACCGGATGATTTTACCGATATTGCCGGATTATTGCCGGAAGCCCAAATCAGAATGGCTTACTTTGGTACAAATAATTTTGTCGGCACTCAGGTAGACGGTTATCAAGCCAATAAATGCTACCTGCAGACCCAGGCTGCTCAGGCTTTACAACAGGCTTACCAGCAGGCAAAAAAGCAAGGCTATAACCTGTGGATTTTCGATTGCTACCGCCCTCAACGGGCGGTAAACCATTTTATGCGCTGGGCGGCTGATCTGAGCGATACTCAGACCAAGACAGAATTCTACCCGGCACTGGAAAAGAATAAACTGGTTGGTGAGTATATTGCTGAAAAATCCGGCCACAGCAGGGGCAGCACAATCGATCTGACACTGGCCAGGCTGAACGCACAAGGTAACTGGCAACCTCTGGATATGGGTTCACCCTTTGATATGTTTGATCCGGTGTCCAATGTTGGTAATCCGGGTATTACAGCAGAGCAGGAAGCAAATCGCCAGGTGCTCATTGATATCATGTCAGCAGCGGGCTTTCAGGTTTACAACATGGAATGGTGGCATTTCACCCACCAGCCACCGGTATATACAGATACTTACTTTGATTTTGTTATCAAGTAAACATTACAGGGCTGATTTCCAGCCCTGTTTTATATCAGGCAGATAACCCACTCAGACACATATATTTTAATTGCACATAATCATCCAGCCCATACTTTGAACCCTCACGCCCATAACCAGACTGCTTAACACCGCCGAATGGTGCTGCTGTATTTGAGATAATGCCCTCATTAATCCCTACCATGCCATACTGCAACTGTTCCGCCACCCTGAAGATGCGGCTGATATCCCGGCTAAAAAAGTAGCTGGCCAGACCAACATCGGTATCATTTGCCAATGCCAGTGCCTGCTGTTCATTATCAAATGCTATCAAAGAGACAACCGGCCCAAAAATCTCCTGCTGAAATATCTGCATTTGTGGTGTAACACAGTCCAAGACCGTTGGCTGATAAAAGAGTGGCCCAATATCCGCTGCACATTGACCTCCCTCTAATAAGGTTGCTCCCTGTTTCAATGCATCAGCTACCAGTTCTTGCACTTTCTGTACTGCTTGTTCACTGATTAACGGCCCTATCTGGCTGTCATCTGCCAGACCATCAGCAACTTTCAGTTTGCGAACCTCTGTCAGCAACTTGTCCACAAATGCCTGATAAACTGAGTGTTGAACCAATACCCGGTTAGCGCAAACACAGGTTTGCCCGGCATTACGGAATTTAGATGCCATCAGCCCTTTTACAGCAGCATCCAAATCTGCATCTTCAAAAACAATAAACGGGGCATTACCTCCCAGTTCCAGTGATACCCGCTTAACCCCTTCAGCACATTGCACTGCCAGTTTTTTTCCAATAGCGGTAGAACCGGTAAAACTGAATTTGGCAATCTGCGGATGCCCGGTAAGCACCTTACCAATGGCTTTAGCATCTGTACCTGCCACGACATTAAATACGCCTGCCGGAATACCTGCCTGAGCAGATAATTCCGCCATCGCCAGTGCAGATAACGGAGTCTGATGCGCAGGTTTAACGACAAAAGTACAACCAGCGGCTAACGCTGCAGCAGCTTTACGGGCAATCATGGCATTAGGAAAGTTCCACGGTGTAATAGCAGCGACCACACCTACCGGCTGTTTTATCACCATGATGCGGCTATCCGCAGAAGGCGCAGGAATCATATCGCCGTATAACCGTTTGGCTTCTTCCGCAAACCACGACATAAAAGAAGCTCCGTAAGCAATTTCATTACGGGCTTCAGCCAGCGGTTTGCCTTGCTCTAGTGTCAGCAATCTGGCCAGCTCCTCCTGGTGGTGTTGCATCAGGCAAAACCATCGGCTCAGGCAGGCAGCACGTTCGGCCGCTGGTAAAGCTGCCCAGGCCGGGAATGCCTGGCTGGCAGCCTGCACCGCACGTTCAGCATCACTGGCCGTTGCATTGGCAACTAATTGTAACTGCTTGCCTGTGGACGGATTAATTACAGGAAAATGATGTTCGCCATATTGCCAGATACCATTGATATAAGAGGCGTTTTTTAGCAGGGGCTGTAGCCCCTGAATTGAGGAAAGAGAGTGCATAAGCCTTTATCCTGATTACGGATCCTTGGCTAAGTATACAAAACTCTGCAGCAAACCGCTGTAATCAACAGCTGAATCAGCGGTTTTGCTGGCGCAGGAATAACTGCATTGATAATTCGTCCTGAACCTTCTGTTCCTGACGATGTACTTTTACAGCTTCTTTTTTTGCTCTGGCATCCAGTAACTCTGTAATGCCCTGATTATAAACTGCCTGTTTCCGGCAAGCCTGCTGCTGCCGTAACACTTCATCAGTCGCCTGATTTATGCGCTCTTGCTGCTCTTGCTGCAGACTGCTCATCAGATCTTTCAATCCGGCAAGGTTTTTCAGGCTCAGGCTGCAAGCCATCTGTTCAGGTTTTTCCAGTGAGGCAATATGCTCACTGAGTTTGATCAACCGTTGCTGTTCCGCATCAGCCTGTTGCTGTAACTGAAACTGTCGCTGTTGCATCAGATTCAGGCTATCTTTCTGGGTTTGCAGATATTTCTCAAGCATGTTTTGCCACCAATGCAGTTAGTTGCTTTTCGGTTTGTGCAAAATCCACTTTTTCCTGTAATCCCTGACATAAAAAAGCTTCGATAGCCGGATACAGTGCTACAGCTCTGTCCAGCTCACTGTCTTTCCCTGCCTGATAGGCTCCAAGGGGAATTAATTCCTGAACCTGCTGATAACGGGCATACAAACGTTTCAGCTCGTAGCAGGCTTTAAGTTGCTTGTCTGCAACAATGTTTGGCATAACCCGGCTGATAGACGCACCAATATCAATTGCCGGATAGTGGCCTCTTTCTGCCAGTTCACGGCTTAATACGATATGACCATCAAGAATGGCCCTCGAAGCATCAGCAATAGGATCCTGCTGATCATCTCCTTCGGCCAGTACCGTATAGATAGCCGTCATGCTGCCAGAACTGTCAGCGCTATTACCTGCTCTTTCGACCAACTGTGTCAGCTTACTGAAGACCGATGGCGGGTAACCGCGTGTCGCCGGAGGTTCTCCTACCGATAATGCAATTTCACGCTGAGCCTGCGCATAACGGGTAAGTGAATCAACCAACAACAGCACATTCAGCCCCAGATCACGGAACCAGGCTGCCAGCCTGTGGCTCAGCTCTGCCGCCCGCATCCGTAATAACGGAGACTGGTCAGCTGGCGCCGCAACAACCAGTGCCTTTTTCAGCCCTTCAGGGCCCAGACTGTGTTCAATAAAATCTTTTACTTCCCATCCACGCTCACCAATCAGGCCAACGATAACGACATCTGCTGTAGTAAAGCGGGTCATCATACCCAGTAATTTACTTTTACCGACACCGGAGCCAGCAAACAGGCCAAGCCGCTGCCCCTGCCCAACAGTAAAAAGGCCATTAATGGCTTTAATACCCACATCAAGTGGTACCGACACCCCTTTCTTATTCATCGGGTTTACTGCCGGAAGGCTGGCACTAATCGCAGTGCCGGCTGAAAGAGGAGGGCGTAAATCCAGTGGCTGCATCAGGCCATCAATTACCCGGCCAAGCAAAGCCTGGCTAACCATCAGTTGACTGGCTGCTGCAACAGAACGAACTTTTGCCCCGGCAGCAAGGCCATTGGTTTCAGTCAGAGGCATCAGGAATGCCTGATCATGGTCAAACCCGACCACTTCAGCTTCAAACCACTGGCCATTACCACCTTCCACCTGATATCGCTGTCCCATGGTGTAATGACCACCGGCAACGGTCAGAATCATGCCATTAACCCGGACCAGACGACCAAAGCTCTGATAAGGCACTGAAGGAATAAGTTGCTCTGTAGCCTGTCGAATATGGCGGATCAGGGTTTCAGTCATCGACTTATCCTTGTTGATCCAGCAATTGCTGCCGCACCACTATTAATGCTTCAGATAAACGCTGTCTGAAATCCAGCAAATGTAACTGGGCACTGCCATTAAATTGCGCACTGCCTTCAGGCAAAGAGTCATCAGCCAGTAAAGGAATTTGATCAATCCGCGAAATACCCAGTGCGTGTAACCTTTCTGCATCAGCAGGAGATAAACGGACACTCTGGATATTTTCGGCGCTTTTCAAAGACTGTAATGTACGGCTTATCGCCAGTTGCAACTGATGGGGATTAATACTTAGCTCTGTTTCAAGTACCGTCTCAGCCAACTTGCTTATCAGTTCATAAACTGCCAGTTCCAGTTCTTTTTCCTGCCGCAGACCATGCTGTTGCAGTTGCGAGGTAAGTGTATCGAAACGCTGCTGATACTCAGCATTCAGTTGCTGACGTTCCTGCTCAAGACGTTGTTCAAGCCGTGCTTCAGCTTGTGACTGTGCCTCAGCACGCCCTTGTGCTATCCCTTGCTCCTTTCCCTGAGCAATACCATCAGCGACTCCTCTGTCATAAGCCTTACGGGCTACCTGCTCAGTGGTTTGCTGATGAGGGGGTCTTTCCAGGGACGGGAAACGGAACAGATCTGCCATAAATTACCCCAGGGTTTCCTCGTCATACAATTTGTACTCAACTTCCCCTTTCGCCATCATCTGTTTGATCATTTGCATAATTTCAGTACGGGCACCTTCTACCTTACTGATTGGCTGGGCTTTCATGTTATCAATTTGCTGACGGTAAACCTGTGCCAGACGTTTCGGTAAGGCACCCAGAATATTATTCAGTAATTCGGTATCGGCACCTTTCAGTGCAACAACCCATAGCTCGTCCGGAATTTCATTAAGCAGCAGCGCCAGTACATCTTCACTCTGACGGGCAACAGTGCTGAAGTCGTACATTTTATCTTCTATTGCTTCTGCCGTTACCGCACTCTGGGCTTTCAACAGTTCCATCACTTCAGCTTTGTTGCCACTGTAACGGTTCATAATTTCAGCCACTTTCATTACACCATCGACTCTGGCGCCGGTCTGTTCACCAACAAAAGCAACACAATTTTCCAGGGTATAACGTAAGTCATCCATTACCGGCTCACTGACTTCTCGCAAGTTAGCAACGCGGTACAGAATGTCATCGTGTTTTTCTTTCGGAAACAGGGCCAATACAGCAGAAGCCTGTTCAGACGGCAGGAAAGCCAGAACTAGTGCCTGCATCTGGATATGTTCCTGTTCCAGAAAACGTGCCAGCAACTCAGATGGAACCCATTCCAGGCGGCGGATATCCTCAATCAGGGCACCGCCATAAATATCATCCAGCATGTCACGGGCCAACTTACGGCCTACGGCTTTATCAAGAGCCCGTTCAAGATACATTCTTGATGCGCCGTTAAAACCACTCTCATTACGGTAACGGTCAAAGAAATCATTCAGAATTTCAGCAACATCTTCCTGCGTCACATTAGAAATCGTTGCCATCCGCTCAGATAATGCACGTACTTCCGAGCGACTTAATCGTTTAATAATACCGGCAGCGTTTTCTTCACCCATACTCAGCAGCAAAATTGCGGCTTTATCCAGATCAGTAATTACTCTACCGTATTCAGATCTTAGCTGATTCAACTTCGATTCCCCGCTCTACCCAATATTTAATCACTGCTGTAACCCGCTCAGACTCTTTACTGGCCAGTAATTGCATATGTGAAATCTGTTCAGCAAACTCTGAACCCAGTTGCGGTAAACCCGTACCGGCAAATGGGTTATGAGAATCCGCACCCATCATTCCGGCACTATTGGCAGTAGTCCCTGCAGCCGCACCATCAGCCATCATTTCTGCTGCCGGCAAACTACCTGCAGGCTCTGTCATCCCCTCAAGGGTGACTTCATCGCCATCGCCGTAAGCAGACATAGCAGTATGCTCTTTGCCTTTTTTGCCATTAATCAGATGATTAACCAGTGGCCGGACACCAAACAGAATCAGCGCCAGCCCCATTAAAGTACCGAACAGATAGCGTGCATATTCACGGATTTCAGGCATTTGCCACCACGGCAACCCGCTTTGCTGTACAGCAGGCGCTGCTTCCACAAAGCCAAAGCTGGCAATGTTAAACTGATCACCACGCTCCGCCTGAAAACCAGTAGCCGTTCTGATCATCTCACCTAACTGGTTCAGGCGGTCCTGTGTCCAGCCAGCCTCACCGGCAGCGGCTTCATTTACCAGAACCGAAACACTCATTGATCTCAGACGACCTACTTCGTAACGGGTATGGGTAACCGCCCGGCCGCTTTCAAAATTCCGGCTGGCTTCAGTACGTTCAGAAGTGCGCTGATTATTATCCTGCCCTTCCTGCCCTGCTGGCAGTGGTGGCTGGTTAGCCAGAGAACCGGGAATCCCCATAGCCAATTGGTCAAACATGTTATCGCTTTTGGTTGATTCACTTCTCAGTACTGAAGCAGGGTCAATCGCTTCACGGGTTTCTTCAACCACGCTGAAATCGACATCTGATGATACCTGGATCCGGAAATTACCATCTCCCAGGATAGGCAACAGCATGATTGACGCACGTTGCTCAATATTGCGCTCCAGTTTTTCAATAAAGGCCAGCTTGCGATCCGTTTCTTTACCGATAGGTGTTTCATCAAACAATTCACCAGTCAGTAATTTTCCCCGTTGGTCAGCTACCGCTATAGACCGAGGATCCAAACCAGGCACGCTACCGGCAATCAGACTAACGATGGCCTCAACCTGTTGCCCTTTCAGGGTATAGCCGGGAGCCAGATCTACCATTACCGACGCCGCAGGCTTTTGTTCCTGACGGCCGATAAACAGGTTACGTTTTGGTACAGCCAGATGAACCCGGCTGCTGCGCACCCCTTCCATTGACATAATGGTCCGGGCCAGCTCACCTTCCAGAGCATGCTGATACTGCATGGACTCCATAAACTGGCTGGTCCCCATAGAAATCTTATCGCCAACCGTTGATAGCCCTTCCGGCATAGCAGCTTTAATCCCTCTGGCCGCCAGAGTGATCCGGGCATCGGCCAGACGATCCTGAGGTACCAGAATATTGCCGCTATCAGTATCGATACGGAATGCTATTTTTTCTCTGTCCAGAATTTCAACAATACCAGCTTTATCGTAGTGCTCCTGATTACCATACAGTGGCACATAGTTTTTAGCAGAGGTCCAGATAATCAGCACGATCGTCGCTGCCACCAGCGTTGCTAAAAGAGCAATCGAAGCCAGGCTTTTTTCGCCGCCAGGCAACCAGCTGATTCTGCTCGACAAGTTAATTACTTTTTCTCTGAAATTACCTTCCAGAGCAGAAGGCACTTTCTTGGTTAATTCGCCTTTCATCGCTGACATCCTTACAGTGACATACGCATAATGTCATCAACACCGTTCAGCACTTTATTGCGTACCTGCATCAACATACTGAAGCTAAGGTTCGCTTTCTGACTGGCAACCATTGCGCCTACCAGATCGTCACTGCGGCCAGCATCAACAGCCGCTACCATATCTGAAGCGATGTTCTGCTGGCTGTTGATTGAACGGATAACATTTTTAAAATCACTGGCTAAACCAATATCATTGGTTGCCGGACGAACCTGTTCCGCAGATGCAACTTGCTGTAGCCGGGACATGGTGTTGAGCATCATATTTTGGCTTTCTACAGGTGAAATCATTTTGGTAATCCTTAATTCTCAGGCAATTGCATCAATATCCAGGCCATGCTCACGCATCGCCGCCAGTTTGTAGCGAAGTGCCCGGGTACTAACACCCAACGCTTCGGCGGTACGAGCCCGATGGCCATTAAAACGGTTTAACACATCAAGAATGTAATCAAATTCAGCCACTTTCTTATTGTGTTTCAGCAGGCTGGCGCAAATTGCAGCAGCTGGCAGGTAAAACTCAGGAAGGTTCAGATCTTCTGGTTGTAGCTCTATACCTCGAGCCATAACCAGAGCACGTTGCATCACATTTTCAAGTTCCCGGACATTGCCAGGCCAGTTATATTGCAACATCAGATCTTTAGCATTTTTACTGAGGTAATATTTGCCACTGCCATATTTCTGGATAAAAAACTCAGCCAGCGGCACGATATCATCACGACGCTCACGTAATGCAGGCCAACTGAGAGGCAAAACATCCAGACGATAGAAAAGGTCTTCACGGAACTGCCCCTGTTCTACCAGAGTGCGCAGGTTTTTATTACTGGCAGCAATGACCCGGATATCCAGTTTTATTTTGGTATTACTGCCAAGGCGCTCAACCTCACGCTCCTGTAACACACGTAACAGCTTGGCTTGTAATGCCAGCGGCAATTCAGAAATCTCGTCCAGCAAAATAGTGCCGCCATTGGCATACTCAAACTTACCTTCCTGCTGGCTGACAGCTCCGGTAAATGCGCCTTTGTTATGGCCAAACAACATAGCCTCAAGCATATTCTCCGGAATAGCAGCACAGTTTACGGCGACAAAAGGTTTTGCCGCCCGGTCAGATGCCATATGGATAAACTGCGCCAGTTTCTCCTTCCCCGTGCCAGACTCACCCAGAATCAGTACAGAAGCATGAGTTTGTGCTGCCCGGTTAGCCAGCTGCAAGATTTGCCGGCTGGCATGGGACACCGCAACTAAATCTTTCAAACCATTGCTGAAAGCAGCCGCATTACGAACGCTGGTTCTTAGTTGGGAAGCAATAAAGGGTTTAAGCAGGTAATCAATGGCCCCGTTTTTCAGGGTTTCTGATGCCAGAGCACTCTGGTCATTATTTACCAGAGTAACAATCTGTGCCTGAGGCAATTTACGGTGAACCAGACCAACAACATCAACCAGTGACATTTGTTTAATACCGGAATCAACAAAAACCAATTCCGGAGCATATCTGGTGCAATAACTTACGATTTCAGTAACTGAATTGGTATGAACCAGCTGATATCCCTCAGTATTGATGCATGACACTACATCCTTTCCAGGGGCATTCTGGTCTATCCAAAGTATATGCCTTAGTTTCATGGTTAGTCTCAATGCTATTTCAGGTGGATTAACGAATCAGTCTTATTAAGACCCGGCGATTATGTAATCCTGTACCACCTTTAGATACAGGGTAACGATTACCATGCGCCCGAACTTCTATCATCCCTGCTTTAGCACCAAACTCGATCAGACGGGCAGCTACATCATCAGCCCTTTCCTGAGATAATAAGCGGTTAGCAATGTTACCGCTGGTATCATCTGCATGTCCGTCTATCAGAATTTTGGTAACCGAACTATCCTTGCTCAGATAACGAACCACTTTTTCAAGAAACTCCAGCTGCTCTGCAGAAACAGTGCGCTGACCGGTTTCAAACTGCAACTGATGATCTCTGACTTGTTCCCATGAAAGGGGAGCCATATCTGCAGTACAATCCCGGAATTTATTTACAGCCTGCCGTCCATCAACACTTGTCAGGACGATATTGGCTGCTGCATCTGATGTCCTAAGCTCAAAATCCAGCCAGTACCCCAGATCGATATGTTGCAGTAACCCAAGAGCCGGGCCGGAAAAACGAGCCTGCACCTGAGTCAGGTTATCTGCGGTGTAGCTGACACTTTCAATTAACCGTTCAGCAGGTTGCCAGTCAGCATTACGACCAGCAACGGTTGCCTGCTGTAACAGCATGTTAGGTTTGATGATATCCAGAATAAGTGTTAACGGCTGATCAGGCGTCAGCACAAAACTGACATGCCCGATTCCGGCCACTGTCTGTTGCATGCTGCAATGAAACGCATCGCCCTGATTCTGCCAGCGAGCCTGCAGAACAGGCTCGCTGGC
>CAZXTH010000046.1:6853-13767 GCA_964643585.1 uncultured Pseudoalteromonadaceae bacterium | reverse complement strand
ATTGAGCCAAAAGCCGGGCGGATGGTGATTGCTCCGGCTTATTTTACACATACGCACCGGGGGACGGTGCCGGTATCTGATGACAAGTATATTCTGACCAGCTGGATTTTGTTTAACCGGGCCGAACAGATATATGGTGCTCCAAAGAGCTAACTTACTCTGGCTTAAGGTGCTGGTTTAGCAAGGATTTCTGTTTCTCTGAAAGAGGAGCAGATTTTTTCTGCTGGTAATCAAAATGCACTGCGGTGGTGGTGCCTGATACGCATTTTTCACCGTTTTGCCATGCCTCCTGATAGATCTCAAACGAGCTGTTACCAATCCGGCTAATCCAGGTTTTCAGCTCTACAGCATGCCCGTAGTGGGTTTCGGCATGATAGTCCACAATCACTCTGGCGATGATTAGCTTCCATTGCCGTATATCCAGATCTGGCGTGAATATTCTGAAAAGCGGTGTGCGTGCTGTTTCAAACCAGACCGGAAACACGGTGTTATTAATATGTCCCAACGCATCTGTTTCTGAAAAACGGGGCTGAATGGTCTCTTGCAACATCTGAACTAACCTTTGATTAATTTAGCAGGCATTCTGCGGTTGGCCGTATTTGATGTCAACCTGCGGGCTATAAGCCTGCTTGTGCTATGTCCTGGTGCAATACCCTCCTTTTTTTCATGGATTTATGAACATTTACTTAATTGATAAATTAATATATCTTAATTATGAGAATGATTGCTATTAGCCTTCCTGTCAGCGAAATGATGTAGTGAGAATGCAGGCTGGAGGCTTGATAAACCACAAAGGAGTTTTTATGGCGTTTAAACGCACTTACCTTGCCTGCACTATTGCTGCACTGTGCTATTCCGTACCAGCTGTAGCGGAAGAGGCTGAAGATCTGTCTATCGTAGAGCGGATCACCATCATTGGTAATCAGGCTGATACCACTAAAGCGACAGGGTCTGCCTATGTGATTTCTGAACAGGAATTACAGAAGTTTGAATACACTAATGTGCATAGTATTTTGCGTTCAGTGCCTGGTGTTTATTTGCGGGAAGAAGATGGCAACGGTTTTTATCCGCGCATTGGTATCCGAGCTTCATCTTCTGGCCGTAGCGATCGTATTTCTATTATGGAAGATGGTGTGCCGGCAGCAATGGCGCCTTACGCCAATACTTCAGCCTACTTTTTCCCGAATGTTGGCCGTATGCGTACTGTAGAAGTGCTGAAAGGCCCTGAAACATTACTCTATGGCCCGCAAACCACTTCGGGTGCTATCAATTTGCTCTCTACGGCAATTCCTGAGCAGCACCAGGGTTATGTGAATGTTGAAGCCGGAGATTTCAGCAGCCGCAAAATTCATGCTAACTATGGTGGTACGCAGGGCCAATGGGGCTACCTGCTGGAAACCTATCAGCGTACCACCGATGGCCATCAGAAAATTGACCGCTCTTCCAGGCCGTCAGGTGTGGATACAGAAGAATATCTGGGTAAGTTGCGCTGGAAAAGCGATGCGAATGCCAGATTCCAGCAGCAAGTGGATATCAAATATCAGTATACGCAGGAATATGCCAACGTCAGTTACTTAGGTTTGACTGATGAAGATTTCCGGGCTAACTCTGATCGTCGTTATGGGCTGAGTGATCTGGAGCGGATGGACCGTGGCCGTAAAGGGTTTTCTGTACAACACCAGATTGCGTTTACAGCAGATACTTTACTGACAACGACTTACTACGATTATGAAACTAAGCGGATCTATAACCGGTTAAATCAAATTAACGGTATTGGGCTTGCTGCCAACGGTATTACCAGACAAATCAATATTGGCTCAGCTGATGCAGCTTTGCTACAGGGAATTCTGGATGGCACTGCGGATACCACCCATGCTAATGGCGTACGTTATGGCCACAACCACCAGGCATTTGACAGCCGCGGTTTGCAACTGGAGTTATTGCATAACTTCACTACTGGCTCCGTTGCCCATGAACTGACAGTAGCTGCCCGGCGCCATGAAGATACGACGCATAATGCGGTTAATGGTATCAGCAACAGCGTTTATCATCAGATAAATGGCAGCCTGGTTTATCAGTCAACAACTACTGCTACGCCACAGCGTGGCAGTGCTGAAGCCACTGCTTTTTGGATTGCAGACCGGATTACTGTTGGTGACTGGACATTAATTCCGATTGTACGGTTTGAAGATATTGATACCGAAGCCAATATTGCTATTGATGCTTCTGCAGCAGATTTGGCTGGGCGTAATACCAACAGTATTAATAAAACGACAGCTGGCTTAGGTGTGAATTACACCATTAATGATAACTGGACAGCGCTGGCGGGGATTCATCAAGGGTTTGCTCCTCCGGGTAATGGTGTTATCCGGGGTTCAAAAGGTGAGGAAAGCACTAACTATGAAGCGGGTGTGCGTTTCCGCCAGGGAGTGCTGGGTATCGATGCTATTGCGTTCTTCACTGATTACGATAATGCGCTGCGTAACTGTATGGTAGCAAATCCATGCGGCACTATTGTTGAAGGGACTGAGCAATCTGGTCAGAAAGAAGTATATGGGCTGGAGTTAGGGCTGTTTACTGAACTGTATCAGACAGATAGTTTTAAAGTACCTCTGCGCTTTGCTTATACCTGGACAGATGGTGAATATACCAAAGCTTCAGATTTAGCCGCTGGTGTTCAGAAAGGTGATGTGCTGGATTACACACCTAAGCATATTGCGTCGTTACAGTTAGGTCTGGAAGGCAGTGAAGGCTGGAGTACTTTTATTGCTGCTAACTACACGGATAGCAGCTGTGTGACCACAACCTGTAAACGGGAAGATGATACGTTCCTGCGCACTGACAGCCTGTTTACCGTTGACTGGGTTGCCAGTTTCGGTCTGAGCAGTTCAGCAGAAGTATATGTAAAACTGGATAACCTGTTTGACCAGCAACGTATTACGCACCGTGGTGCTGATGGCGCCAGGGGAAATGCGGGACGTTCAGCAGCAGCAGGTTTACGCCTGACATTCTGATAAAACCTTCTTAAGTAAACGCCAGCTTTATGCTGGCGTTTTTGATCTGTCTCAAGTCACTTCATTAAAAGTTCCCTGCAAGACATAATTTAATTGATCTTAATAATGATAATAATTATCATTAGCGCCGTTTATGTTATTTAACACTTTAACTACACAATAAAAATTAGCTGGCCAGCCATGTGACTGGTTTGTCTTGGGAGAGATAAACAATGCTATTGAAACGCCGTACTTATCTTGCTGCAGCGGTCGCTGCTGCTTTCTGTACTTCAGCTGTGACGGCAGAAGAGATGCTTAATGATGATATCGAAGTCATTGTTGTCACCGCTGGTGGCTATGAGCAAAAACTGGTTGATGCTCCTGCCAGTGTCTCTGTTATGACCCGTGAAGAACTACAGAATAAACCTTTCACCAGCCTTGCTGATGCACTACGTGATATTGAAGGTATCGATATTGGCTCGGGACAAGATAAAAACGGTAATATCAGTATTACAATGCGTGGTTTACCAGCTGATTATACATTGGTATTGATTGATGGACGCCGCCAGAGCGATATAGGTGATATCGGGCCTAATAACTTTGGTAACAGCCAGTTTATGTATATGCCTCCATTAGAGGCAATTGAGCGGATCGAAGTTGTGCGCGGACCAATGTCTACTTTGTATGGGGCTGACGCGATTGGCGGTGTTATTAATATTATCACCCGCAAAAATCTTGAGAGTACTCATGGTAGCGTTACAGTCAGCACGAATATTCAGCAGGAAAGCCAATACGGTGATGATAAAAAAGCAGATTTTTATCTGACTGGCCCGACTGGAGCTAAAGGTCTGACTTATGCTTTAAGAGCAAGTGTTTATGACCGTGACGAAAGTGATCCTACATACAGTGATAACCTGCCATTACCTGACGGTTCATGGTGGGTTGATGAAGGTAGCTTCGGTGACAAAAAGATTGTTGCTGCTAAGAACTGGAATGCTGGTGCAACACTTAACTATGCGCTGAATGAGAAACATGAATTCAGCTTTGAATACGATATTGCCAAGCAAAGGTATGATAATACTACCGGCCAGACTGGTACATTAGATAGCCCAGAGAGCTTATGGCGTCAGGGAACTGGTGCTCTCGCTGGTGTTATTGCTCCACGAGTTGGTTATACACCTTATCAACGTGTAGAACGCGAGCAGTTTGTTCTGGCTCATATCGGCCGTTTTGATTTTGGAACACTGACCTCCAGTATTACCAAAAGCCGCAGTGAGAACTTTGGGCGTTCATTACCACTTACTGTGGAAGAGCGGGCTGATTTACAAGCTATCTGGGACCAGGCTGTGGTTGATCAAGGCACTAACCGGCCAACCCTGACTGCAGGTCTTCGTACGCAGCTTGAAGAGGAGTTCCTGCCTCGCCCTATGCGTACGCTGAAAATTGATAACCTGATAGTGGATACTAAGCTTGAGTCTTCCTGGCAGAACCACTACTTCGTTCTGGGTGGACAATATTTCGATGCTGAAATGGAAGATGGCGTATTTGGTATGTATGGTGATGGTTTCCGTGACGGAACCAGTCAAACCCATAAACAATGGGCTCTGTTTGCAGAAGATAACTGGGAATTGACAGAGAAATTAACGGCAACCCTTGGTGCTCGTTATGATCACCATAACATTTTTGGCAGCCAGGTCAGTCCGCGTGGTTATCTGGCTTATAAACCAACAAGTGCCTGGACTATTAAAGGTGGTGTTAGCACTGGCTATAAAGCGCCGAAGCCTAATCAACTATTCCCTGGTATTACTGGTTTTGGCGGTCAGGGTGTTAGCCCAATGGTAGGTACTCCGGATTTACAACCAGAAACCAGTGTGAATTATGAAGTTGCGGCTTACTTTGATAATGGTGGTGATTTCTCTGGTAATGTCACTGTTTTCTATAATGATTTTAAAGATAAGATTATTAATCAGGATAACTTGCCAAACTGTGAAGTTGCGGCAGCAGGGCAGGATTGTGTCAACATCGGTCCTGGCTGGGCTGACTTAGGTTACAGATCATTCAGCCAGAATGCTAACGTAGATAAATCTGAAACCCGCGGTGTTGAATTAGCTGGTCGTTATAAGATAACTGAGACTATTTCGATTAGGGCGAATTACACTTATACCGATAGCGAAGTGAAAAGTGGTCGTGACGAAGGTTTGCCATTGGTTAATACACCAAAAAATATGGCAAATGCCACAGTAGAATGGAACGCGTTGGATAACTTATCACTGTCGCTGATCTCTGAAATCAGAAGTCAGCGTTATCGTGGCACAGCTAACATCACAGGCCCGCAGGGACCAGAAACAACAAAGTTATATTATAAATCTTATGAATTATTCCACTTAGCAGCTCGTTATAAAATCACCGATAACCTGTCTGTCAGTGCGCGTATCAATAATTTACTGGATGATGATCTATCAAGCCGTACTTGTTTGTTAGCAGATACAGAAGATACTTATAACTGTACTCCTGATTACAATACTACAGAGAAAGCCAGAAGCTTCTGGGTGTCATTGAGTTACAAGTTCTGATAGCTGCAGTAAGCCGTTAGTTTAAAGCCGCGAATTGACGCGGCTTTTTTATTTATTAGTTAAGCAATTGCGGATTGTGTATTAAGTGTAATTAATTGAACTTATTAATGATAATAATTATCATTAGCCACCTTAGTATTAGGTGCCTGCATCAGACTGATAAATCTTATCAGATCTGAAAATTAAAGGAGTTCTACATGTTACCCTGCCACCGTACCTGTCTTGCCGTCGCTTTGGCTGCTGTTCTTAACCCTGCTTTTGCGGCAGAAAATGCTGCAGATGATAACGTTGAAGTTATCGTGGTTACTGCTTCTGGCTTTGAGCAACGTCTGGTTGATGCACCAGCCAGTATCAGTGTGATGACCAGCGAAGAGCTGCAACAGAAAAGCTTTACCAACCTGGCTGAAGCGTTATCTGCTATTCCTGGGGTTGATATTCGTAATGGCGTGGGTAAAACAGGTGGTCTGAGTATTCAGATGCGTGGTATGCCTTCAGATTATACGCTGATTCTGATTGATGGGCGCCGCCAGAATACCTCTGGTAACGTTGGCCCGAATGGTTTCAATGAGTTTTCTACCAGTTTTATGCCACCACTTTCTGCGATTGAGCGGATTGAAGTTATTCGCGGCCCTATGTCTACACTTTATGGTTCTGACGCGATGGGTGGGGTAATTAACATCATTACTAAAGCTGTTGCTTCTGAATGGGGTGGTAATGTTACTGCTGACTATTTATTACAGGAAGACAGCGCTGCAGCAAATGCTTCTACTTTTAATATTAATGCCGGTGGCCCGATTACTGAAAACCTGGGATTACAACTGAGAGGTCGTTTCTTTGACCGTGGTAGTTCTGAGCGGCTGAATCCTAGTGCAACTGGCCGTGATCCAAGACCGGCAGAAGGAAACAATTATTCTTTTGGCGGTAAATTGACCTATAAAGTGGATGATACTCACCGGGTATGGGTTGAAGGCGATACTGCCAAGCAGAAATATGACAACTCAGATAGCCGTTTGGGCAATCTGGATACATACCGTCCAGACGGAACCCCGAACCGTATTTCCGGTTATGAAGATGAATTACGTTTTTACAGGGATCAGCTAGTAGCGGGCCATAAAGCGGCTTTCTCTTTCGGAACCTGGGATAACAGCCTGAGCCATGTATTTACGAAGCAGGAAGGTCGTACTTTGCCGCCAGGCTCGGCCCCGGACTTTGGTTATGATGCTATAGGTGGTGAAGCCCGTAAGCTGGAAAATACTGATCTGGTATTTGATACCCGCCTTGTTGCACCTATCGGTGATCATCTGGTCAGTGTTGGCTTTGAA
The DNA here is from genome assembly GCA_964643585.1 of uncultured Pseudoalteromonadaceae bacterium. Classification (GTDB taxonomy): domain Bacteria; phylum Pseudomonadota; class Gammaproteobacteria; order Enterobacterales; family Alteromonadaceae; genus Alishewanella. Next base: position 6,879 of record CAZXTH010000046.1, on the reverse strand, counting down.
TACAAAAATAGCGAAGTGATTGACGG
>CAZXTH010000046.1:3668-6843 GCA_964643585.1 uncultured Pseudoalteromonadaceae bacterium | reverse complement strand
ATATGCAGAAGACGAGTGGTCAGTACTGGATGATTTGCGTTTGACTGTGGGTGGCCGTTATGAAGATCACAGTGCTTTTGGCGGACACTTTACACCCAGAGCTTATCTGGTATGGAATACGACGGCAGAATGGACAATCAAAGGTGGTGTCAGTACCGGTTATAAAGTACCAACACCAAACCAGCTGCACGATGGTGTGACAGGCTTTGGTTCTCAGGGCGCAACGGTGACCTTAGGCACGCCTAACCTGAAACCTGAAGAAACTACTAACTATGAGCTGGGTGTTAACTATAACAATGGTGGTTTGTCGGTTACTGCCACTGCGTTCCTGAATGACTTCAAGAACAAGTTTGCATCTGGTGAAAGTATTCCTAACTGCCTGTATTCAGATAATAATACGCCGCTGAACCGCCCTGGTTGTATTACAGTGGGTAATTTTTCACAACAAAGCGATTTTGGTCAGCAGATTAACCTGGATAAAGCCCGTACCAAAGGTTTAGAGCTGTCATCGTCATACCAGATTGCTGATGCCTGGAGTGCTAAAGCCTCTTATACCTGGATGGAAACTGAAATTAAAGAAGGTGCTGGAGCAGGTGGTTATTTGGTTAATAATCCTAAGCATGCAATTAACGCCACACTGACCTGGAAAACAACAGACAATTTTAGTAGCTGGCTGGAAACCGAGTATAAGAGTGACCGTAAGCGTTATGAGACTGCACCTACTGCAGGACAGGCTTTGGAAATTTATAACGCCACAGGCAATCAGCTGAAAGGCTATACCATTTTTAATCTGGGTGGACGTTATAATTTCTCTGATACTTTGCGGCTGAATGTGGTGTTGTATAACCTGCTGGATAAAGATTTTGGCGAAACCCGCTCCTATGAATGGAACGGCAACACTGAGTATGCCTATATGTATTCCCAGACAGCTCAGTCTACCGCCGGAACTTATATCGATGGTCGCCGGTTATGGGTATCGCTGTCTTATGATTTCTGATGGCAGAACATCCTGATAAAAGGCTGCAAAGTCTTTATTGCAGCCATTGTCAGAGATTCAATCAACGCTGGTGTGGAATATTCTGCACCAGCGTTTTCTTTTCAGAGCGCATTGGCCTGATAAGGCAAAACCATTTTCAGGTGTGGAATATCATCTTCAAAGTAAGGCTCGCTGGCAGAGTGAAAACCAAGGCTTTGGTAAAACTGTTGCAAGTGGCACTGCGCTGAAATATGAATATCGCTTTGTGGCCATAACTGGCGGGTAACATCGAGCGTTTTTTCTACCAGATTACGGCCAAGCCCAAGACGGCGTGCTGTTTGAGAAACACAAACTCTGCCGATGCCTGGCGTATCCGGAAAACTGACCCCCGGAGCAAGAATTCTGGCGTATGCGATAACTTTGTCGCCTTTCTTCAGCAGAATATGGCGGGGTTGAGGATAGAGAGCTTTGTTATCCAGTTCCGGGTAAGGGCAATGCTGCTCCACAACAAAAATATCTACCCGTAACTGCAACATTGCGTACAGTGTCTGAGTATCCAAATCGGCAAAGCTTAATATTTGCCACTGCATCGTTACCCCATCCCTTTGTAGTAAAAAGATTTACTATACCAGAGGTATTGAGTGATGAAAATTCAGTACTCAGCCGGATAGCCTAATGTTGCTTAAAGCATTCACCTTAGGCGCAGCTTGTTCAGTGGTTTCAGTCTATGATTAGAGCGTGTTGATGTTTGATGGCTGTTTTATTTTTGGCAGCAGAAAAAAGATGATCTGAACAGTAGCCTCAGGCATACTCTATCAATAACAAGAATCATTCCTATTTGAAGGTGTTATGCTGAAAGCTTTGCCGTTGTTATTGCTGTTGGGTGTTACTCAGGTTTATGCCAATGAAGAGCCTGCTCCTGTTACTGTTGCTATTCCCAAAACCAAACATTTTACTGAACAACTGCAACTGAGCGGAACGCTGACAGCGGCCCGCCATGCCAATTTGTCAGCCCGTACTGAAGGGTTGGTCGCAAAAGTGCTGGTGGATGCCGGGGATAACGTTACTGCAGGCCAGCCACTGCTGGAACTGGACACGCAACTGGCAAAGCACCAACTAAATCAGCTGAATGCAGCTTATCTGGCCGCTCAGGTTGATCTGGCAGAAAAAAATCGCCAGCTGTCAGAGGCTGAAAAGCTGGCTGCAGATAAATTATTTCCGCAAACAGAACTGGCCAGCCGGCGTTCAGCCGTTGCTCAGGCAGAAGCCGTGGCTGCACAAACCAAAGCCGCTGAGCAGCAACAGCAGGAACTGGTGCAGCGCCATGTACTTACTGCGCCGTTTAATGGCGTCATTGCCCGTAGACTGACGGATGTTGGCGAATGGGTAGCCCGTGGTACCGCCGTACTGGAATTGGTATCACTTGATCACCTGCGGCTGGATTTACAGGCACCCCAGGAGCAGTATCAGGCGCTGTCCGGGCAACATAACGTCAGGGTTCGGGCTGATATGCTGCCGGGCACCGATTTTCCGGCGCGAATTACGGCTTTAGTGCCGGTAAGCGATGCCTCTGCCAGAAGTTTTCTGGTACGGGTTGAATTGGATGAGCAGCAACACCGGTTGCTGCCGGGTACTTCTGCTACAGCATCATTTGCGCTGGAAAATACCGCACGGCAAGTGATGGTGGTGCCACCTGATGCGATTTTGCGCCATCCGGATGACAGCTTCAGCCTGTTTGCCGTGCATGGTGATAAAGTCAAACGGTACCTGGTCAGGCTTGGCCGCAGCAGTACTGATGGCGTTGAGATTTTATCTGGCCTGACAGAGCCTTTACCGGTGGTGATTCGCGGTAACGAAATTCTGCAGGAAGATCAGCCTGTTCGTGTTCTGACCACTAACACCCCTTAAGGAGCCGCCTGATGCTGGAAGCTGGAATCCGCCGCGGCACCTTATTAAGTGTGGTGGTGTTGATTATTTGTGTGCTGGGCATTGTGGCTGCACTGAGAATTCCGGTGCAGATGATTCCGGATCTGGAAGTGCGGACTATCAGTGTGGTGACCGGTTGGCCCGGCGCCACCCCGCAGGATGTTGAGAAAGAGATTCTGATCGAGCAGGAGCGGTATCTGCGCACGTTACCCAATCTGAAAAGAATGGTGTCTTACGCCAGTACCGGTTCATCCACCATTGAACTGGAGTTTC
>CAZXTH010000046.1:1920-3658 GCA_964643585.1 uncultured Pseudoalteromonadaceae bacterium | reverse complement strand
GATCCGGGTCAGTAACGCGCTGAGTCAGGTGCCGTCTTACCCCGAAAATGTTGACCAACCCCGCCTGTACAGCAGTTCTTATTCTGATAACGCCTTTATGTACTTCCGGTTGCGGCCGGTGTCCGGCAACCCGCTGGGACTGGATATGGATATGGTGCGTGATTTTGCCGAAGATTATATCCGGCCCAGAATGGAGCGGGTGCCCGGTGTGTCTGAAGTCGGAGTCAGCGGTGGTGCTGCGCGGCAGATACAGGTAATGGTTGACCCTGCCAGACTGGCTCAGCGTGGTATCAGCCTGATTGATGTGCGTCAGGCGATCCGCAGCCGTAACCGTGATGCATCGGCTGGCGATATCGACAGTGGTAAACGGCGTTATTTGCTGCGGGTAACCGGACGTTTTGACAATATCGAAGAGCTGAGCGAACTGATTCTGTTACAACGGGGCAATACCAGAGTGTTGCTGAAAGATGTGGCAAACGTGCAGATGGATCACTTTGAAGTTCGCAATCTGTCATTTGGCGACGGGGAACGGACGTTAAGTTTGTCTGTCCGGCGGGAACCCGGTTCTAATGTTATTGATATCAAGAATGCGATGTTGCCGGTAGTTGAGCAGATTAATCAGGATTTGCTGAAAATTAACGGCTTGCAGATGGAGCTGTTCAGTGATGATGTGCGCTATGTTGAAGATTCGCTGAAAAATGTCTGGCTGAATCTGCTGCTTGGTGCGGCGCTGGCGACCTTGGTGATGTATCTGTTTCTGCGCTCTGGCCGCGCTACGCTGGTCGGTATACTGGGTATTCCGATTTGTACCATCATTGCCTTTCTGGGGTTATTGCTGTTTAACCGCACCATTAATGTTATTTCACTGGCCGGTATTGCATTTGCTATCAGCATGACGGTGGATAACACCATTGTGGTGCTGGAAAGCATTGAACAGGCACGGCGCCGGGGGCTAGGGCGGATTGAAGCAGCAATCAGTGGTGTGCGTGAGGTCTGGACGGCAGTGTTTGCCTCAACCACGACCACGGTGCTGGTATTTGTACCCATTCTATTTGTACGGGAAGAAGCCGGACAGCTGTACTCTGATGTGGCTATTGCCATTTCTGCGGCTATTCTTGCGTCAATGCTGGTGGCGATTTATGTGGTGCCGGCGGCGATTGCCGCTTTGGGGTTCGGCCATAAAAAGGGCGAAATGCCCGCGCCGGAGAATGAGCATTCCGGCCTGATGATGTCGCTGGTTCGTTATGTGGTTGCCAATCGCCCTAGACGCTTAATCACTATTTTTGCCAGCATTATACTCACACTGGGTGCTGCCTGGTGGCTGATGCCACCGGCAGAATATTTGCCTGAAGGTGAAGAGCCAAAAGCGTTTTCTTCAATGATTGCGCCACCGGGCTATAACCTGTCGGAAATGGCATCGATAGCGGAAGAACTGAAAACCGTACTGACGGCACAAGTCGATGCTGATCCGCAATTATTTGTACGCGGAGAACGGCCGGTGCCGTCACTGAAATATTATTCGCTGAGTGTCTCGGTCGGGCGGATCTGGGTGATGAGTGAACCGACCCGGCCGCAGGATCTGGACGCCATGATGACCGCCATGACTCGTTTATTCCGGCAATATCCGGGTATGCGGGCTTTTTCATCACGGGGCTCGATTATTTCCAGTAATGATGGCGGTACCCGAGCTGTGGCGCTGGATATCTCCGGGCCTGATTTAGCCAGCCTGTATCAGACC
>CAZXTH010000046.1:0-1910 GCA_964643585.1 uncultured Pseudoalteromonadaceae bacterium | reverse complement strand
CGCACCGCCGAGCAACTGTTTGATAACCCACAGCTGAGTTCTGAACCGTCTTCGTTGTCGCTGGATCAGCCATTAATTGAAATCCGCCCACGCTGGGCAAGGCTGGCCGAGCTGAATTTCAGTGCCAGCGATTTTGGTTTTTCTGTGGCAGCACTGAGCGACGGCGCTTTTGTTGACGAATTCTTTATGCGTGATCGCAAAGTGGATATTTTTCTGTTTAGCAATGCCGGTTCAGAGCAGAGCTTATCGCAGTTGGCTCAGTCGCCGGTACTCACGCCAACCGGCGCGATTCTGCCACTAAATGCACTGGCCGATCTGCACGAAGTGGCTGACAGCGATACCTTGCGGCGGGTTGATGGCCGCCGTACTGTTACGCTGTATATTGTACCGCCGCGCTCGGTGGCGCTGGAAACTGCTGTCAGTATTGTGCAGGAACAGCTGGTGCCGCAGTTGTATCAGGATGGCAAAGTAGCACAGGGCGTGATGCTGGATATTTCCGGTGCCGCCGATCAGTTGGATGCGACTAAAGCCTCGTTATCATCCAATTTTATTATCGCGGTGATTCTGTGCTACCTGCTGCTGGTTGCCATTTTTACGCACTGGACTTATCCGTGTTTTATTCTGGCAACTATTCCGCTGGGGCTGGCGGGAGGCCTGGTCGGGCTGGCATTGGTTAACGGCACGTTTGATGTGTTGGAAAGCATCGGGTTGCCGGGCTTCCATCAACCATTTGATATGATTACCATGCTGGGTTTTCTGATTTTACTCGGCACAGTAACCAATAACCCGATCCTGATTGTTGATCAGAGCAGGCGTTTGCTGGAACAAGCGGGTATGTCTGTCGCAGATGCGGTGACAACCGCTGTCGCCAGCCGGTTGCGGCCAATTCTGATGACAACAGCCACTACGGTATTCGGGCTGGCACCACTGGTATTAAGCCCCGGTGCCGGAGCAGAACTGTATCGGGGAGTTGGCATCGTAGTTTTAGCCGGCCTGGTATGTGCGATGATCATCTGCCTGACATTCTTACCTGCGTTGCTGGTCAGTGTGCTGAGCTGGCAGCTTAAAAGAAGAAGTAATTAACTGCCTTTACCACTACAGGAGTACTCCTGTAGTGCTGGTGTTGATCTGTGACGGCTTGTTTCAGATCAACACAGCGTTTGCTGGTTATCTCTACAATGCCGCCATCAGTATCATAATGGCGGAATAAGTGATGACTATGGTTAACTGGGATCCTGCCCTGATTCAGAAGTACAACATTAACGGGCCCCGTTATACATCGTACCCTACAGCACTGGCTTTGCAGGATAACTTTGCTCACAGCGGAGTATTGCAGGCAATAGCGCACAGTACGTCATTGCTGAGTTTATATCTGCATATCCCGTTCTGCCATAAGCTTTGTTATTACTGTGGCTGTAATAAAGTTATTACCCGTCATCAGCATAAAGCAGATACCTATCTGGATGCACTGGAACAGGAAATGGCAATGTATCAGCCATTACTGGAGAACCGGCAAATCCATCAGATACATCTGGGTGGCGGCACACCAACGTTTCTGACCGAAACACAGCTAAGCCGTTTGATGGCAATGCTGCACCGGCATTTTTCGGTTACAGACAACGCAGAAATCAGTATTGAAATTGATCCGCGAAGCTGCAGTGATGAGAAGCTACGGCATTTACGACAATTAGGGTTTAACCGGGTCAGCTACGGTGTACAGGATTTTGATCAGCAGGTACAGATTACGATAAACCGGGTACAGGACAGTGAGCTTATCAACCGTCTGGTTGGGTTAAGCAAAGCTCTGGGTTTTAGTTCTGTTAATCTGGATCTGGTATATGGTTTGCCTTATCAGCATCCGGAAAGCTTTACTCATACGCTGGATGAAGTGATTAAACTGGATCCTGACA
>CAZXTH010000045.1:11039-13842 GCA_964643585.1 uncultured Pseudoalteromonadaceae bacterium | reverse complement strand
AGCAGGTGTTCCATCCTATTGGATTGCCAGACAATAGTGCAAACGTTAATTTGCGGAGTATCTGAATGGCAAACCCTGTAACTTCCCGTCACTACGATCTGGACTGGCTCAGAACACTGGCTTTTATGCTGCTCATTTTGTACCACATTGGGATGTACTATGTGGACGACTGGGGCTGGCATGTAAAAAGCGAGACCACCAGCGTTTTTCTGCAGAATCTGATGATTCTGAGCAACCAATGGCGGATGTCGCTGTTATTCTTTATCAGTGCCATGGCGTTGGCTCTGGCCCGGCAAAAAAGCGACAGTTTTTCGTTGTTGATGCTGCGTTCTGAGCGGCTGTTGATTCCACTATTATGCGCAATGTTTATTGTAGTGGTGCCGCAAGTCTATTTTGAGGCGCGTAGCCAGCAGCTGATTGAACCGGGGTATTTCGCATTCTGGTGGCAGTATATTAACCCTAATACGGATTTATTAAAGGAACACCATACTGTAATCGGGTTGCTTACCTGGAACCACCTGTGGTTTTTGCCTTATCTGTGGTGCTATAGCCTGCTTATTCTGTCCGTTTCCGGTGTGCTGAATAAACTGGCTGATAGCCGCTGGTTGCAGACGCTGCCGGGACGTTATGCTTTATTAATCGTTGTAGCCGGTATGATGCTGGCCTGGCTGATGCTGCGGGCGCATTTCCCGTCTACTCATGCACTGGTAAACGACTGGTATAATCATGCTAAATATCTGCTGGTGTTTGTTGCCGGTTATCTGTTTGCACTGCAGGGTAACTGGTGGCAGCAGGTTATCCGGTGCCGGCGTTATTTTTTGTTAGCCGCCCTGTGTTGTTATGGTTTGATTATTGCTGATCGCCATGAGGTTTTCGGCAGCATTCCTGACAGCGAAATTACGTTTAATCTGCGTTTGGTGTTCTCTGTGGTGCTGTCGTTAAATCACTGGTGCTGGATACTGGCTATCATTGGCTATGGTGGTTACTGGCTAAATAAGCCGACCAATAAGCTGGATAAAGATGGCCGTTTGCTGCGCTATTGTAATGACGCTATTCTGCCATGGTATATGTTGCATCAGACGCTGATTATCGTGTTTGCGATGTGGCTGAAACCTCTTGCTCTGCCTGTTGCTGTTGAAGTACCACTACTGATATTACTCACCTGCGCAGGGTGTTGGGCTGGTTATGAAGTGATTCGCCGCTTCTGGCTAAGCCGCTGGTTGTTTGGGATGAAGGTTAAGCATAATACTGGCAGAATAACAGCTGAGTAAAACAACTTATCGTAAGTGCTGCGCTACAGAAGCGGTTTGCGGGTTTATTGCTTTTAACGGAGTGGCTGATGAAGAAGCTGGAAGGTGCCCGGTTACGGTTGGTGATGTTTCTGGTTACCGGTGCTATGTTTATGGAAGTGCTGGATGGCAATATTATTGCCACTGCCTTGCCGGCAATGGGCCGTTCTTTCGGCGTAGAAGCATTACAGCTGAACATTGCTATGAGCGCTTATCTGCTGGCGCTGGGAGTGTTTATTCCGGTTAGTGCATGGATGGCCGATCGTTTTGGCTCCCGCCGGGTGTTTTCGATAGCTATTGCAGGTTTTACTCTGACATCTTTACTGTGCGGACTGGTTGATAACCTGCATGCATTTATTGCCCTGCGGGTGCTGCAAGGTGCTTGTGGCGCGATGATGGTGCCGGTTGGGCGTTTGCTGGTGCTGCGGCATGTTCCAAAAGAACGGCGTATGGTGGCTATGTCTAATCTGGTGTGGCCTGCATTAATTGCTCCGGTTATTGCCCCGCCGTTAGGTGGTTTTATCGCCAGTTACTTCAGCTGGCACTGGATCTTCTTTCTTAATGTACCGCTGGGGCTGGCAGCATTTGTACTGGCACTGTGGCTTATTCCGGCCGAAAAACCGGCCGCAATAAAGCCGTTTGACTGGATGGGGTTTGTGCTGTTTGGCCTGGGGATTTTTTTATTGCTCAGCGGGCTGGAATGGCTGGCGGTGAGTGTCAATGCCATTAATATCAGCCTGTTTATTACCGGTATAATACTGATTCTGGTTGCGGTCAGGCATTTTTTACGCGCTTCTAACCCCATGTTGGGGCTGACACCGCTACGCATCACCACTTTCCGGGTAGCCATGCTGGGGGGCTCTGCATCACGCATGGCATTTAGCTGCCTGCCTTTTTTGTTGCCATTGATGCTGCAGCTTGGGTTTGGAATGGATGCCTTTCATGCCGGTTTGCTGTTACTGGTAGTATTTGCCGGTAATGTATCAATGAAAGCATTTACTACACCGGTTTTGCGCCGTTTTGGTTACCGGCGGGTGATGCTGGTTAATGGTTCGCTGGCAGCATTAGGGCTGGCATGCTGCGCACTGATAGGGCCGGAAACCTCATTGCTGGTGATTATTCCGCTGCTGCTGGTTAATGGTATGGCGCGCTCCATGCAGTTTACCAGCCTTGGGACTATTGCCTTTGCTGATATTTCAGATAAGCGTATTGCTGACGCGAATGGTTTATTTAATGTAGTTAATCAGGTTAGCCTGGCTGCCGGTATTACGCTGGCTGCAATGGCTGTCCGGCTGGGAGAGGGCATTGCCGGTAAAGTATTACCGGGCGTGGTTGCCGGTGAGCGCATGGACAGGGTGATACAGGCCCGATGTCAGGACGCCTGCGCAACTGCCTTCAACGAAGGTCGGCCATGCCAAGAGGCGGCCAGGATTGTCATCAGCATCCCTGCGAGAATCAGTATGAGCCCGGTGGAAAACCAGAGGCTCAACTGTTCGCCCAGGAATATCACCGAC
>CAZXTH010000045.1:8883-11029 GCA_964643585.1 uncultured Pseudoalteromonadaceae bacterium | reverse complement strand
TATAAAATTGCTTTCATTGTGGTGGCATTGGTTACATTGCTGGGGCTGATTGATGTACTGCGTTTGCCGCCGGGGGCCGGTGATCACTTTCTGGGGCGTAAGCAAAACCCGGTTGTAACATAGCAATAAAGCGGGTTACCAGCTTTTGCTGACTGTAATGCCGACACTGCGGCCATCGGCATAGGGGCTGATGTTAAAGCCCTTGTACGGTGTGGTGAAGTAATAGCTGCTGACTATTCCGATAGCCGCACCGGCCAGTACGTCCCAGGTGTCGTGGTGATCAGTATGGACCCGGCTGTAACCAACATAGGTCGCCAATGCATACGCTGGCAGGCCGTATTGCCAGCCGTAACGTTGCTGCAAAAATGCAGCGCCCTGAAAGGCCATCGAGGCATGGCCGGACGGGAAAGCATCATCATCTTCGCCATTAGGCCGTTGTTTGCTGATCAGTTGTTTCATACCATAGGTTGCCAGCACATTGCTGGCGAAGCTGTAGTAAAACTGTTTTTCGCCTTCGTTATCGTCCAGCAGCTGAGTGGCCCCCCAGGCTACGGCCGGAATAGCAATTCGCAGGGCATCTGCTGCGGTTTCATGCGTGCCAGCCATTGCATTGGCTGAGATACCGGATAGCAGCAGCCAGCTGATAGCTGGCTTACGGAAGAAAACAAAAATACGGCTTAAACAGGCTGGTTTCATAAAGGCTGACTCAGACTACACGTTATAAAAAGTTAACACTGGCAGGCGCGGTTTTATAGCCGTGCCTGCACATTAATATCTTGAATTACCAGTAACTGGTTTACGCTGCTGGCGGTTTGTTCTACCCGTTCCAGCAAAAAGGCGTGTTTTTCTTCCCGGCCCAGCCCCTGATATTCGGCGATAACCTGATAGAGCCAGATTTCGCTGTCCCAGCTGAGTTGTTTTTCTGCCAGATAATCGATGGCGCTTTGCTTGCCGGTATGGCTGAGCATGGACAGATAGAAATTTTCGACGTCCAGTTTCAGGGCATGCTGGCGGGCGGCGACTTCTTCATCCAGTGGCTGCCAGCTGAAACCGGCGCTGTGGGTTTCTGGCTGCACCGGCCTGGAGCTGGCTGGTAACTGGCGGACCAGCTCTGCCAGTGTGCCGAGATCGCTGGTTTTATCCAGGGCGATACTGGCCTGGGCCTCAATGGGAGCGGCCTGATTAATCAGTTCCGGCACGTCTGAGCGGTTGATGTAGTCACCCACGGTAAAGCGCGGATGCTGGCGCAGAAAGGCGGCCATATTGGCAACCAGCAGGCTGCGCGATTGTTGCTGGCGGAATTTCGCCATCAGCTGCACCAGCCGCTTTTGCACTTCCAGCAGGCTGCTGTGGTGCGAACTCAGCTGGCTCTGTAACTGGCTAACCAGCAATTTACGCAGGTGGCTGTTGCCTTCGGCCAGATCGATCAGTTCACTGAAGTCGATTAAATCCAGGCCATCCAATAAGCGCCGCAGTTGTTTCTGGGCACGCTCGTTTTCGCGGATTTTATCACTGAGGCTGCTGACAAAACCAAAGTCGCTGTTAAGGCGGTGCCACAAGCTGTCGATGGCTTCTTCAAACTGACCGCTTAAATCGTGAACATGTTCGGTCAGGCGTTGCAGTTGCAGTTCGGCGACGGCGTAATCGCCTTTGTACTGGGCATCGCGGTAGGCATCGGTACGATTGCGGATTTGCTCCAGTTTTTCGGCGACATCGGCATTAATCTGGCGGCGGTTTTCGTCGGCTACCATGCTGGCAATCAGTTCGCTGACCAGTGGTCGCAGTTTCAGGGCCTGTTCTTCATCCGGTCGCCACAGAATGCGGGCGGCGATCAGCTTTTTCAGTGCAGTTTCACTAAAAGCAGTTTCATCAATATAACCGGCCAGATAGCCTTGCATCAGGGCTTTATGGTGTTTTCCCAGTAATGCCAGTCGTTCGGCACCGGTAACGAACAGGCTGTTACTGCTGAGATGTTGGTCAGGCGCTGTCATCAGAGCAACGGCTCCTGTGTTGGCGTGTCGTCAACCGGCAGGTGTTCTTCGTCGCGGATAAAACGAATTAGCTCGATCAGATAATCAATTTTGCCGGTAACAATATAGTACTGGCGTTCGCTGTGCGGTGGCAGCAGGTAGCCTTTTTCTTTCAG
>CAZXTH010000045.1:3080-8873 GCA_964643585.1 uncultured Pseudoalteromonadaceae bacterium | reverse complement strand
GAATACCTGCTTGATCTGACTGTCCAGTGCATCACTCTGGCTGTTGAAGAACCGGTCGCTGGCCAGCGCTGCCAGCCGCTGGCGCAGGCTTTGGTTATCTTCGGTTTTCAGCACAAATTCCTGTAGCTTAATAGTGTCACCGGCGGTCAGTGCACCATCGCGCCCCAGTGCTTCCTGTACCAGTTGCATCCACTCAAGCAGTGGCAGCAGCGATTGCATAGTCTGGGCAAATTGCTGGCTTAAATGTTCACGTGCGGTTTTATGCAGCTCGTGGTAGGCCAGAAAATAGACACTGCTGTCACTGCTTTGTGCCAGCCGGCGGTTTAGTGGCCGCAGAAAGTGGTTAATCTCTTGCTGGGTTTGTTCATTCTGCAGGTGGCGGTAGCTGTCTTCATCGCTAATCGGGCAAATAAACTCGCCTGCCAGCAGGCGCTCCAGTAATGGACCGTGTTGGATCATGGCTGTGCCTCCTGCTGTGCTGGTGCCTGCGGTGATTGTTGCTGCGTCGGAGTGTCTTGCTGCCGTTGCTGGGCCAGTTTAGCGGCCAGCCGGCTGACTTTAGGCTGGATCCGCTTCAGTTGCCGTTCTGCCGGATTATGCTGGCTGGGCTCGATCAGATAACGGTGTTTAAACAGCATCAGTACATCCGATTCCGGGTTAGGGAAGGCGCCAACGACAATAATGTTATTGCTGCTGCAGGCGTTAAACAGTTTTTCAACGTTGTGGTAGGCCAGCGTGCCGATTTCGTCTATCGGCCAGTGAATGCTGACATGGGCTTCACCACGCAGTAAACGGGTAAAGGCCAGCAGGTATTTACACAAAATCAGGTAGGCCATACCGTGGCTGGATGATTCCAGCAACTGGCGATCGTTTTTGATCACCAGGTCTGAGCCGCCTTCGTTTAAATGCAGCTCCAGCCGCAGCAGCGACTCAATGCTGTACTGCTCGTCACTGCGCAACAGCTCTACTACATCAGCCAGCGCATTGAGGTAAGTATCGGTTGGCAGGGCTTTGCCTGAATTACGCCAGTCGTCATAGAGGCTGGCAAAATGCTTCAGCGGCTGCCAGAAGCCCAGTTCGTCGATGGTCGACAGAATTCTGACCTCAGATTTGTTGATGCCTTCCAGCACCAGATCGTCGGTAACCGCTTCGGTCAACCGGCGGCTTTGCTGGGCAATACGGCGGTTGATATCGCTGAACACGGTAAAGAATTTCTTTAAATCGCCGCCGATATTTTCACCTTGTTCCAGCAACTGTTGCTGCTGATCGCGCAATATCTGCAGCAATGCTGCCAGTATCGGCAATTGCTGGCGTTTACCGGCAAATTCCGGCAGTTGCCGCCGTTCGTATTCCAGCCGGTCGAGGAAGTCTGTGCCAGCATCTTTACTTAACGCGGATTCAAACTGATCTAACTGGTGCTTTAATTGCGAATCAACGCGGTTGCGTTGCTCCAGCGCTTCGTTGGCACGGGCCAGCCGCTCGGTGAAGTCGGCAGTTTGTTCCGGTTGGGCCGGGGTAATATGCGCCAGATGCAATTCTGCCAGCTTTTTCAATACCGGTGCCAGCTGTAACAGCTGCTGCTCGGCCTGCTGCACGGCACTTTGCCACTGGCGTTTTTGCTCAGTCAGACGCTTTTCTTCGGTAGTGAAATCGGTTTTCAGCCTGGAGAGCAATTGCTGCAATTCACGTTGCTGCTGTTTTAACTGGGTTTCTTGCTGCAGCCATTGCGGGCGATTCTGCTGCCAGTCTACCTGCATAAAATGCTGGTAGCGGCGTAGCTCATCCTGGCGGTTTTCTACCTGTTTAATGTCGTCATTCAGCTGTTGCTGCTGGCTGCGCAGGTTTTTCAGGGTGTTCGGGTCGATACCTTTGGCTGACAACTCCTGATTAAAGGCCTGTTGCAGATCGGCAATGCGGCTTTTGTTATCTTCGCGTTTACGATCCAGCTGGCGTTCCAATTCGTCGATCTGTTCGTCAAATACCTGCAGTTCGGCCTGCCAGTCGGCTTTAAATTCGAGAATTTGCGCCTGATGATCGCTTTTCAGTTCGCTGAGGCTATGCTCTTTTTCCTGTTGCAACTGTTGCAGGGCTTGTTCGGCACTACTGAGTTCGTTACGTAAACCCGCCTGGCGCTGGCGAATCAGATCTTGCTGGTCGGCTTGCAGGCGGTTACGGGCATCGCGGGCATAGTCGATATTTTGCTCGGTCTGGGTTTGTTGCCACTCAGCCTGTTCTGCCTGAGCTCGTAGCGTTTCCGCTGCCTGATGCTTGTCTGTCAGCAGTTTTTCTGTGGCCTGTAATTGCTGTTCTGCCTGTTGTACCTGTTGTTCTGCAGTCAGAATGCGGTGAGCAATAGCGGTTTCGTCTTGCGCGTAATCCGGCAGTGCGATTGCGCTTAAATCCAGTGACAGACCACCGAAGGTGCTGCTGTCACCTTTTAACGCCGGAGCCAGATCATGCCGCTCCAGCAGCTGTTCGTCTATCACTTTGCCAAGCGTTTGCTCCCAGCCGTTATGGTGCAAGCGCAGGAAATGGCGCAGGCTGCCGTGCTCCGGTGTCAGTTGCCGGTGTAACTGCTGCAATTGCTGTTCGGCCTGGCGCAGGCCTTTACGGCTGGTTTCCAGTGCTTTGTCGGCATTGTCCCGTTCAGTACGGGCTTGCTGCCAATCGCGTTGCAGGCGTTGCAACTGGCGGTTTTGCTCTTGCGCATTTTGTTGTGCCTGTTCCAGCCGTAAATCGGCAATGCGCAGTGCTTCATGTTCCTGTTCGGTTAACGGCGATGACTGTAACCGGGCCTGCAAGACGGCCAGTTGTGAGCTGAGTTCTGTTTGCCGGCTGGCAAAGTTGTCCTGCTGTTGCTGCAATTGTTGCTGATAATTCTGCTGCAGGTTACTGAGCATGCTGTCTTGTTGCTCGCGGCGCTGATCTTTCTGCTGTTGCAGCTGCCGGGTTTTGGCCCGGTTCTGCTGGTTCAGCCGTTCCAGCGCTTCGTTCAGCTTGAGCTTTTGTTGTTCCAGCTGGCGTTCCATATCGCCATGCTGCTCTACCATCAGCTGATACTGCTCTTGTAATTCCTGCAGGCTTTCACGCCACAATGGCAGCGCATCGGTATCCCGCTGCAATTTAGCCATGTCACGGTTTTCAAACTGTTCGTACTGTTGTTGCAGGTGATCGAGCCGGTGCTGGGTTTCTGTCAGGTCGGTCTCGGTTTTACTGAGGGTACTGTTATGTTCAGTTTGTTGTTGTTCAAACAGGCTGCGGCTATCGTGCAACTGGCTCTGGATGTGCTGCTGTTGCTGCTGGGCATCGGCCCGTTGTTGTTTCAGCAGTTCTTCATCTTGCTGCAGAGCTGGGGACAAGGCCGCTAACTGGCTTTCGGCGGTATCCAGTTGGCGGGCCAGTTGGCTGAGTTTCTCAAAATCCTGTTGCAGGTTGTCGAGCCGCATTGACTGGCGCATCTGTTGAATCCATTCCCGCGCTTTGGTGTTTTTTACCCGGGTGGTTGGCAGCGTAACGCCATCTTCTTCAAAAATAGCCGCCAGCATGGCTTTAAGGGTGTCCATTTTGCCTTCTTTGGCATGCACGGCACTGACCAGCTTTTCGATATGGCGCAGCTTATGGCCGTGGCCGACCAACCCAAAACTACCGGCCAGCTTACGCAGCCGGATGCTGTCGTTGTTGTTGCCGCGCAGCGCGGTAATATCGTTCTGGATAATACTGCGGTATTCGCTGGTGGCGCTGATTTTGGGCGAAACATACAGCTCGCTGTCGGCCCGCAGAGCGGCGGCCCAGTCGTTATAGGACTGCCCTTTTACCTGTTTTTGTTCGTTTTGCAACAGGTACAGTTCCGGCCGGTATGGGGCATCGATAAAGCGATACTCAACCCCACCACCCGACTGGCGGGTTAATACTGCCTGGCAGATATTGCCCTGTTCGCGCTGGTATTCGTAAACGATATAACTGTTGTTGGACGGCAGGTAAAATTCATCGAATTTTTTGCGGGTTTTTGGCACCACCCGGTTCGGCTGCTCGCCAAAGAACACCGGCACCAGCCGTTGCAGCGTGGTTTTACCGGACGCGTTGGTGCCGCAGATATTGGTATGAGCATCCAGCTCCAGTTCAACCACGCCCGGCAGATGGGTGTGGATCAGAATAATACGAAGTAAATGCGCCATTAAAGCATCCTGTTTGTGTCACGCCGGAGTATCTGAGCAATGGGAGAAAAGCGTGAAATCATCTTAAAAATTGCCGGATATTATCCACGGAATGGCTGGTTACGCCAACTGTTGCTGGTTTAGTCCGTAGAGGCAAGAATGGCTGCCGGTTTCTTGCTTAGCTTGCGCCACAGCCACTCTAATGGTCCTTGAGTAAAGTAATTAAAGTACCAACGGCAAACGAGTAGTTGCAACATAATTGTACCAATAGCAATGCCTTGAAGCGTTGTGCGGTTAAGATTAGCGAACCAGTCCGGCTGTATTACACGAAACAGTAATACCAGCAGTAGCGTTTGGCTAATATACAGTGTGAACGCCATTCTGCCGCAAGGCGCTAACCAGCGCTGTAGCCAGTTGTTCTTGCTGTTATGAATTAAGATACTTGCGAAAGCTAATGCCATTATCGTCATGGCTATATATACCCACGGCAATCCGATATTCAGGCCATAAACATAGCCGGTAGCGTGATCACATAATACCGTCACAATACTGATAACCAAGGCAAGCCAGAACAATATCTTTGTGGTTGATGGGCTATAACCTGCCTCAAACCAGCCACTTTTTAATAATGATGCTCCAAGTAAAATTACTCCAGCAATCATCCAATATAGTGACAATACAAACATTAGCAGCATGCTCAAAGCAAATTGCAGTTGCTGTGTAACCTGTGCTGAATAAGGTCCGGTCCAGAGCTGTTGATGCGCAGCCCATATTTCAGCGGTTAAAGGTTCAGCAGGTTTATCTTGTGCAAAAAACAAATAAATTGCGTACAGCAAAGGTATGATCAATCCAATAGCAAATAAACGGATAGCTTTGCGCCATAGCTCGCCGCTCTCCAGTTGCAGATAGCCACGCTTTAACACAATTAGTCCGGTTAGCGCATACCAGAGTAGAATATCGCCACTCCATAACAAGATACCGTGTGCAACACCGAACAGGCTTAACCAGTATAGGCGCCGCTGCAAATAATCTTTACCATATTTTTGGAATATCAGAAGCATGCTGACGCCAAATAGCAAATTAAACAGCATCAGAAAACGGCCAGAGAATAGTAAAGTCTGTAGATTGTACAGGCTGATATCCAGCACACTGACATCAGTGCTATGCCAGAACAAGTTGTGCGCATAATCTAATGGGTAGGCAAATGCAAAAATGTTCATTAGCAATATGCCGGAAATAGCGAAGCCGCGAATGATATCTAGCTGGGGTAAACGTTGCATAAAAACCTGCCGAAACGACAACTGCAGAAAACCGTTGTTTCGTTTAAGTTAAGAAAGCAGAAAGTATCTTTAATTTGTAACGATAAAACAACAACCTTTTAAACCAGAGAGTTAATCTTTCTGAACTGAATAAGCTTAAGGCTCATTCAGTTCATGTGGCTTTCCAAACACTGGAATGGTCAGTTGCCATTTTATGGCTGCCAGCCTTAACAACAGCAGTGCTACCATACCGCTGATCATGGCGGTCATTTGCGGTACCTCCAGCGCCAGCAGGCCGGTATAAACCAGGCCGCCAAAAATGCAGGTTACGGCATAAAGTTCGCCGTGAAATACCATTGGTGTCTGGCGGCACAGTACGT
>CAZXTH010000045.1:0-3070 GCA_964643585.1 uncultured Pseudoalteromonadaceae bacterium | reverse complement strand
CGCGGATCATCCCGCCGCAAACGCCGCTCATTGTGCCCAGCATAATGGCAACAAGCACTGAAGTGCCCTGATCCAGCGCTTTCTGGGTGCCCATAATGACAAAAAACGCCAGTCCGAATGCATCAGCAATTTGCAGTGCATTGTTAGGAATAGTCAGGCGATTACGTACCAGCAGGATGGTAATGGCTGCGGCCAGAAAGATGGCAATAAAGTAGCTGTTGTCATTAATCCAGATAACGGGTTGGTTCAGGATCACGTCACGCAAGGTTCCGCCGCCGATGGCGGTAACGCTGGCAAGTACAATAACGCCGAAACCGTCCATCTGGTTACGCCAGGCCGCCAGTGTGCCGGAAATGGCAAAAACAGCGATGCCCAGTAAATCAAACCAGTGAAAATACCATTCCATGACTGCTCCTGTTTTAACAATGGTGTTGCAAAGCTAACAGGCTTTGCGGCGGTGGTAAATCTCAAAATCGGTGCTGTTGCTTTCAGCGTAATAACGGGCATGTTAATATCTGGTAGTTTTGTTAAAAAATCAGTGATAAGGATGGGTATGAAGAAGTCTGTTGTTGTTCTTGGTGTTGTGGTTGCAGCTGGTATTGGCGGTGTGCTTTATGCAAATCATAAGGCAGAAAAGATCATTGAAGAACAGATTATGCTGGCAAATCAGTCTTATCAGGAAATGGCTGCTGAAGGGTTGGCGCCAGCGCTGAAACTGGGGTATGAATCGTTGTCTGCCAATGTGCTGACCCGGCGTTTTACCATTACCGGGCTGGATATCAGCCTGGCAGAGATGGGTGGCGTATTCCGTATTGAAAAGCTGGTGGTTGATGGCCTGGATTTACATGGTTTGTCAGATGAAGGCGGTATGACTTTTGAAGGTGCCAGACTGGGAAATGCCCTACTGGTTATGGTTCCGCCTGGAGCGCTGTCTGAACTGGTGAAAAGCATTACCATTTCCGGCGATTATGATTACCGCTATACCCCGGAAAATGGTGAACTGTACTTTACACAGGAAACCCGCATCAATAATGAATTCAGCATTCGCTATAACGTTACCCTGACACAGTTACAGGATGTCTGGCAATATGCTTCACAGGTGAATGAGTTGCCTGCTGAAGAAAGGAATCAGGTTGCAACATCAGAAGAATATCTGGTCAATGTTAGCGATAAACTGGTAAATGCGGGCATCAGCCATGGGGAGCTGGTGATCACAAATACCGGGTTTATTGAGCGGGTTTTTGAAACCACGCATGCTGCGTTTTTGTCTCCTTCTCTGGAAGAAGCTCAGCAGAATATGTTGCGGAATATGCAAAATGTCACCGCATTGCCTGATGATATTAAAGTGGCCCTGAGCAAGTTTGTGCAGCAACCGGAACAGCTAAAAGCTACCTTCCATTTTGATCAACCGCTGCAGTTTAGCCAGATGCAGGATGAAAGTATCGTGCAGCAGTTTTCAGCACCAGCGCAATTTATCGAATTTACCAACCTGAAAGTAGAAGCTAATTAATACTGATGTGTTTTACGCCTGAGCACCTGTTCGCTGGATTGTGAACAAGCGTAATGTTTTCTGACCAAGGCTGTTTCGTCGCGTAATGTGATGCAACAGCCTTTTTCATTTGACAAGATTTACTTAACTCTGTAATTAGTGATAATTATTATCATTTGTATTAATTATACATTTAAGGGGTGTTTGTCATGGCTGTCAGATTCTTGTTACCTCTGTTAGGGCTGAGTGTATGTGCTACAGCACAGGAGAATACAGTAGAGCATATTAAGGTTACTGCTACCCGTAGCGATTATCCGGTGAGTACGGTTCCGGCAACGATTACTGTAATTGATCAGGAGCAAATCCGTGAGCAACTGGCGTATACCCAGGACTTATCACAGATTATCGGTAATATCGTGCCCGGTTTTTCTCCCAGCCGCCAGAAACTGACCAGTAGTGGCGAAACCTTACGTGGCCGGGCGCCTTTATATATGATTGATGGTGTGCCGCAATCTAATCCATTACGCAGTGGTTCCAGAGAAAGTAATACCATTGATCCGGCCATGATTGAACGGATTGAAATTATCCGGGGCGCCAATGCGATTCAGGGGATGGGTGCCAGTGGCGGCATCATCAATATTATTACCAAGTCTGCCGGTGAATATAAACATCAGCTCAGTGCTGGTTATACCACATCAACAGAAGGTGGCAGTGACAGCCAACACTATAAAGCCAGTTATTTACACAGTATCAGCGAAGATAACTACAGCCTGATAGCCGGCGCATCATATCGGAATACCGGCATGTACCGGGATGGTAACGGACAGTTCATTGGTGTTGATGTGGCACAGGGCGATACCATGGATTCCTATAGCTATGATGGCTTTATTAAAGGCCGCTATCAGCTGACAGAGCATCAGCATTTACAGGTTATGCTGAATCATTACCAGATCCGTGGTAACGGTAATTATGAAGCTGTAAATGGTAATGTGCAGAACGGCACTCCGGCAACCTCTATCCGGCAAAAGATTGAAGGTGACGCGTCGCGTAATAAAGTGACGACATTGTCAGTTGATTATCAGCATCAATCGGTCTGGAACGGGCAATTGAGCTGGCAGTTATTTATACAGGACTTTGCCGCTTTATATGGTGGCAGTTACGCCGATACTTTTCAGGATAGTGCTATTGCACCACGGGTGTTTGACCAGTCACAGAATAAATCAACAAAATATGGCAGCAGGCTGACTTTCTTTAAACCTTCACTGGGCGGTACCTCACTGGATTTGATTTCCGGGCTGGATTTAATGCGCGATACCACGTTTCAGGAACTGGCGCTGACAAACCGCAAATGGGTGCCGGAAACGGAATATAACAATGCCGCTCCTTTTTTACAGTTACGCTATGACGGTCTGGAGAACTGGGTATTTAATGTCGGTGCCCGTTACGAGTATGGCAAACTGAAAGTAGACGACTTTACCACGCTGGCATCTTATGACAGCACCTTTGTGCAGGGTGGATCACCGACAGTTAATGATTTACTGCCCAATGCTGGTGTTGTGTACCAGATAACGCCGGCTATTA
>CAZXTH010000044.1:2381-13855 GCA_964643585.1 uncultured Pseudoalteromonadaceae bacterium | reverse complement strand
CGTTCCTGACGAATTTGTCCGCCCGTCCAGGGCTCCAACGGTTAGCTTAGAGTAAGCTGATTTCTGTTTAACTGATTGGCATTATGCTCCGGCCCGGTATTTTACCAGGGTAATTCACTACCGTTACTGTGATAAAACTTACCACTGTTAGCAGTGTTTAACTCACTGATGAGCTGTTTCAGACGGCTGGCTGCTTCATCGGCACTGATATCTCCGGCAAACCCTACCATCTGGGTTTGCACAAAACCGGGATGATAAATTCCCACATGAATCTGCTGTGCCGCCAGATCACGGGCCAGCGAAACACTACCGGCATTCAGAGCCGCCTTTGCCATGCGGTAGCCGTAATAACTGCCTGAAGTATTATCGGCGATTGATCCCATGCGGCTGGTCACCATGGCAATTTTGCCACCTTTTTTAATGGCTGGCAGCAGAGCATGGCTTAATAATAACGGAGCAAGTGCATCAACCTGAAATTGCTGCTGCATACGGGAAATATCAAAATCACTAAGCGTTTCATTGCTGAAAATACCCGCATTATTGATCAGGATATCAATGCTACCAGCAGTAAATTTCTTTGAAAGAGCATTAATTTGCCCGGGATCGGCCAGCTCTGTATTGCTATAAACCGTAGCATTAAGTGCAGCAAGCTCAGCAGATTCTGTACGGCAAATCACACTGACCTGAAAGCCCGCAGCCAGATACTGTTTTACCAGTGCCAGCCCAATCCCCTTGTTACCACCCGTAATAACAACATGCTGCATAACGTAATGCTCCTGTCTGGAAAATGATTACGTTATGGTAGCAGTTCTGCCGGTAGATCCCAGCTGATTTGCAACAACTCACCCTGCCAGGTCTGAATGGTCAGCCAGGCTTTGTCAGTAACAGAAAATGCAGGCGGAGCAATAGCATGCACATGCTGGCCATGACGGCTACCATGTAATATGCCTTCATCTCCCTGTTGTAACTCTTCCAGCGGTAATGGCGAAGGGCCGATATTCAGATACGCCTGCCGGATATTTGCAATCTTTCCTTTGCCGAAAATCAGCAGAAAATCTTTTACATACTCATCATGATGAGCATAAGGCGGTTTCATATCCAGCGGCATAGGAGAAATCTCAAACTCCCCGATTTGCTGTGCTGGCCATGCAGGTGGAAACTCTGGAGTCATTGACTGATACAAAAACCAGAATGGCAGAATCAGTACCAGCCCGTTCAGCAAATACTTATACCGTTGCCAGAGAGTATTCTTACGTCTTGCCATATCAGTGTGTCTCCTGTTCTTGCAGCGTTGCACTGTCGCTGGCTCTGCCTCGTACTGCCTTAATAGTACGGCTTCCCCAGATCAGAAAACCGGTGACCGACATACCACT
The DNA here is from genome assembly GCA_964643585.1 of uncultured Pseudoalteromonadaceae bacterium. GTDB lineage: Bacteria > Pseudomonadota > Gammaproteobacteria > Enterobacterales > Alteromonadaceae > Alishewanella. Next base: position 12,482 of record CAZXTH010000044.1, on the reverse strand, counting down.
GAGAATCAGACCAAACAAAAACCATAATGCTTTAGTCCAGATGCCGCCCAGAGTACCGTAATGCAGCGGATCAACGATATGCGTTAATGTTTGAAGAGTTGTCATTGTTTCCGGCGTTTTTTCATAAGCAATTTCACCAGTCCATGGATTAATGGCCAGGTTGTAAGAGTACTGATCGTAGAATATATGGTCTCCTGCACCCATCAGGTTGTACATTCCCCGATTATGTTCAGGCAACATAAGATAACTTGGTTGAAAGTCAGGAAAGCGTTTTTGGGCAATTTCCATCGCCTTGGTAAAATCAACCGGTGGTGGAGTGTGCTCTGCTGGCAAATCAGTAACAGCGACTAATGGCGCATGAGGTTCAATATCAACATCGGCATGCCACATAATGGCCTGTACCAGATACCAGAGCCCCGTTACGCTCATCACAATCATAAACCAGATTGACCAGACTCCGGCCAGCCGGTGCAGATCTGTCAGTAATGTCTTTTTTCCCTGATTGAATCGCACTTTCGGCTGAGTAAACGCCCGCCAGAAGTTTTTATAGATAATCAACCCGGTAACCAGTGCTCCGAGCATCACGAATCCCATAGCCGATACCAGGTAATAACCTACGCTGTAACCACTTTGCCACGGAAACAACAGCCAACCATGTAGCGAGCGCATAAAACCGATAAATGTAAGTCCTTCATTAACCTCCTGAACCTCGCCGGTGTACTGGTTTACATAAGCGATAGCAAAAGGCTTGTCATGATCGGAAAACAACACGGCACGAACCAGATAAGGCTCAAATACCATAACAGTACCAACATCTGCGGTAGGGTATTGCTGCTGAACGGCTGCAACCAGCTCAGGAATGGGGCGGGCAGGTAAATTGTCAGGGTTAGCCGCACGGGATGCCGGATTCGTCAGCCATGTCAGCTCATGACTAAAGACGGCGATAGTTCCGGTAATACACACCAGACAGAAAATCAGCCAGATAGGCAGAGAAAACCACCCATGCAACTGAAACCAGAACCTGTAACCGGGTTTTGCCATACCTAACCTTCTGCCTGTAAAACGGGTAATTCAAAGCCGTCCATATTAATCGTAATAGTAATGCTTATCAACTTTGTTGTAATTGAGATTAATTCTTATTTATAATTGCAACCCCCATTTCGTTAAAAGGATTATTTAGGGTCTCTTATGAAAAATCGCATGTTTACCACCAGACTCACCCTTGCTGCATTCTTGATTGCAGCCGCTTTTACCAGCGCATCCACTCTGGCAGATACGAATAACGAGCAGGATATAGAAGTCATTACCGTAAAAAGCCAGCGTGGATTGATCTCTTACGTCAGTGCTTCTGGTTCTAAATCTGATACGCCTATTATTGAAACACCTCTATCGGTATCAGTACTGACCGAAGAACGAATAAATGATCTGGGAGCCCTGACCGTTCAGGATGCAATTGGCTATGTCGCAGGCTTATACAATGGCCCTTATGGTGTAGATACCCGTGGTGATTGGGCACAAATCCGTGGTGTTGCCCCGGTACAGTATCTGGATGGACTGAAATCTTTATTTGGTAACTATAACAATGTCCGGATCACTCCTTTTGCTTTATCGCAGGTAGAAATCCTGAAAGGGCCTGGCTCAGTATTGTATGGTCAGGGGTCAATTGGGGGCATTGTAAATCTGGTCAGTAAAAAACCTCAGCCTGTTACCAGTGGGCAGTTATGGGCACAGATCGGTAATTATTCACGTAAGCAACTGGCCGGAGATATTACCGGTGCGCTGAATGAAGATGCATCATTACAAGGTCGGCTGATCGGCTTATGGCGAGATAGCGATACTCAGACAGATTATGTTAGTGATAACAGTCAGGTCTTATCACCATCATTAAGCTGGCAAACAACCGAAGATACAAAAATTACGCTACTGGCGAACTGGCAGAAGAACGAATCAGGCTCCAGCACGCAGTTTTTTCCGCATAAAGGTACTGTATTACCAAATGAATATGGGCAAATTCCCAGTAACCGCTTTGTTTCTGAACCAGGGTTTGACCGCTACGACACAGAGCAAAAAGCGGTAACCGCTATTATTGAACATGATTTATCTGCAAACTGGCAGTTAAGGGTTGCGGGTCGTTACACCGACAGCCATGCCGATTACCGCACCATGTACGGCTGGCCACCTGTGTTTCAGGATGACAACCGAAGTATTCAAAGGGTCATTTCCATATCTGATTCAACAGCACGGGCTTTAACCAGTGATATTCAGATACATGGTAACCTGCAGACAGGTATGGTTGAGCACCGTTTGGTTGCTGGTTTTGATTACCAGAATGCCTATACCGATTCTGATTCATTTTCTACCCGTGAAACCGGCTTCTTTGATTTATACAATCCTGTTTATGGTCAGGTAACTAACTTACCTACTCAGGCAGATCTGATTGACCGTCCCTCGAGCAAAACCTATCAGACGGGCGTTTATCTGCAAGATAATATGAAAATCGCAGATAAATGGCTGCTTTCTGCTGCATTACGCCGCGATCGTGCTACAACCAGCCCGGAATTCAACGATGCAACCAGCCAGTATGCGACTACTGGACGGCTAGGCATAATGTATCTGTTTGAAGGAGGAATCTCACCCTACGTTAGTTACAGTGAATCCTTTGAACCTTTACTGGGAACTGATGCCTTCGGCAACAGCTTTAAACCCAGAACTGGCGAACAATGGGAAGCAGGACTCAAGTTCCAGCCAGCCGGGACAGAACATCTGATCACCGCAGCCGTTTACAATATTACTGAACAAAACCGCACCACACCACTTAACGCAGAACAGCGCGATGACCCTGCGGTGATATACCCTGACGGGCAAATCCAGCAAGGAGAGGTAAAAGCAAAAGGCGTTGAGCTGGAAGCCCAGCTCGCCTGGCACGAACTGGATATCTATGCCAGCTATGCTTATAGCGATGCTTATGTCAGCAAAAGTAACAATCCTGCAGAAAAAGGGGCAACCTTGTATGCTATGCCAAAGCACCTTGCTTCTGTATGGGCGACTTGGCGGCCGGTATCAGTTGAAGGCTTAAAATTGGGTGCAGGTATCCGGTATGTAGGAGAAACATCTGATGGCAGCGGTACGTATGTAGATCAGAACGATGTGCAAAGAACACCTTTGACAACCCCGTCCTACACGTTATTTGATGCAATGATTGGTTACGACTTCAAGCCTTATAGTATCAGCCTGCATGTAAATAACCTGACAGACAAAACCGTTGTCACCTCTTGCTTGTCCAGAGGTGACTGCTTCTACGGGCAGCAACGTACCATAAGCGCTAATCTGCGCTATCATTTCTGAAACGAAAAACGGCAGCGATCATGTGATCGCTGCCGGCTTGTTCTACATACATAGAGCAGATTAACGTTTAGCTGCCAACGCCAACATGCTTTAGTTGTTGTCTGACATTTCCAGAATTTTGTTACGCAGGGTTTCATCTATCTGTGCCTGCTGGGCAATAGCGTTATATTCCTCAGTGCTTAAACCAGCGGCTTCCACTGCCTGCACCATTTCTGACTGAGCCTGCTGCTGCAGTTGTTGTGCTTGTGCCGGGTCATCCGCATTCTGGAATTCAGCTTCATATTTCACACCAATCTGCTGAACGGCATCCATGGCCACACTGAACTTCAGCAAATTCGCATCGCTCAGGTCAACTGATGTTTCAGCCATTGCCGGAGGATTAGCCGGGTCAGCCTGCATTGCTACACTGCTGGCAGAAACTGCGGTGAAACCGGCAAGTAATAAAGCAAGATAAACTTTACGCATAGTGAGACTCCTTTGCTTAATATGTCGTCTTTACTATAGCGATGATCGTGCCATTTATTTAAGTCATTGTTTATTAAGCAATTTATTATTTAACGAGAACACTAAACGCGTTAGCTCGCCATATTTGTGTATACTTAAGATACAGTTATGGAGGTGATGTGACAAAATTAACCAGTATCCTACGCTGGCCCCAGGCTAGCCTTCAACGCAGCCTGTTCTGCTATGTCGTGTTGCCGATGCTACTACTAAGCGGACTTGCCATACGTTTCGGCCTCAGCTTTACCCATGAACTGGTCACCCAAAGCCTGAGAACAGATCTGGAGTTAATTGGCCGGGCAATACGTTTACCAGTCAGTGACGCATTACAGCGTCAGGATGGTAATGCCATTGTGGCGAATCTGGAGTCAGTGTTTACTATCGGTCAGGTTTACGGTGCAGCAGTATATGATACTAACGGTGCTTTAGTTGCAGCCACCGGTATTGCAGAAGATGATTTATCCCACAGTCTGCTGGCGTCAGAAGTTGTAAGAACCGGTGAGCAACAGGAGTCGTACCGGGCTGTTGCTGGTTGGCAGGTCTATTCTCAGTTTTTGCCGGTAATCGATCGCAGTGGTCGTATCCATGGTTTATTGCAAATTACCCGCAGGGCCAGTGATTTTGAACAGTCTCTGGCACGAATATCACAAATCGCATGGCTGAGCTGGGGTGCATTAGCGTTGCTCAGTTTTATTATTATGCTGTTTGGTTTTAATAAAGCCGTAGGGCGATATTTACTGCAACTGGTAGACAGTATGCGCCGTGTTACACAGGGAGATATGCAACATAGGGCGGCCCGTGCCGGCCCGGCAGAGCTGCAGGAAGTCGCACAGTGCCTGAATACTATGCTCGACAGTATTCATCAGGCAGAACAACAAATTCAGCAGCAGCGGCAACACCAGCAGAAAATAGAACAACAACTCAAAGAACAGGAAAAAATGGCCGCATTCGGTCAACTGGTCAGCGGTGTAGCGCATGAACTTGGTGCACCGCTTACCGTTATTGATGGAAGGGTTCAGCGCGTTCTGCGGTTACACCAGGACGATGACACAACCCGGCAGTTGCAGGCTGTACGAAATCAGGTACAACGCCTCAGCTATCTGGTAAAACAACTGCAGGCATTTGCTTATGCCCCTGCATCAGCCCGTCATCTGCTGCAATTGCCACACCTGTTGCAGCAGGCCATTCAGAACCTCAGCTATGAATTACACTCATCGGATCCTCATCCGGTATTACAACAACCCTGCCCTGAAATACGGCTCGAAGCCGACAGTGCCCGGCTGGAACTCGCCATAGTAAATTTACTGCGCAATGCAGCACAGGCTGCACGTTCCAGCGTTACTCTCACTTTAACTACAGAACCGGGCAAAGCCATCATTGACATTCGTGATGATGGCCCCGGCCTGCCTGACGGGTACAGTGTAGAACAGTTGTTATCACCCTTTGTATCTACCAAAGAACAGGGAAAGGGCACCGGACTCGGGCTGGCAATAGTACAGCAGATTATCAGTGAGCATGGTGGCAGGCTGCTGCTGGAGAATTTGCCGGAAGGAGGCTGTCTGGCACGGATAGAATTGAGAACGGACGTAGTACGATGAAAAAACTTTCGCCTTATCGGCTGGCTGTAGTAGAAGACGACCCGGCATTACTGGAACTGTTGCAGGAAGAACTGACCGGGCATGGTTACCAGGTTACCGCTTGCAGTTCCGCAGAGGCTTTATTGGCACAAACCGGTACACAGCGGTTTGATCTGGTGATTAGTGATATCCGCTTACCCGGTATAGATGGCATGAGCTTGCTGCAGCGGCTGCAGCAGCAACCTGAGCCACCGGCTTTATTACTGATTACCGCTTTTGGTACTGTTCGCCAGGCTGTGGCAGCCCTGAAGCAGGGAGCGGATGACTTTCTGACCAAACCATTGGATCTGGAGCATTTGTTATTGAGTGTTGAACGTTTGCTCAATCATAAAGCGCTACAGCAAGAGGTCAGCCATTACCGGCGCTGGCAACAGGATGGCCCGGGCGGGCTGATTGGCCGCAGCAGGGCCATGCGCCGTTTATACCAGCAAACAGAACGGATTGCGCAGGCACAGGGAGCCGTCTTACTGCTGGGAGAAAGCGGCAGTGGCAAAGAACTGGTGGCACAAGCTATTCACCAGCAAAGCAACCGGGCAGAACAACCTTTTATTGCCGTGAATTGTGCCGGTATTCCAGCCGAGCTGATGGAAAGCGAATTTTTCGGCCATGCCGCTGGCGCATATACCGGCGCCCGCCATAGCCGTACCGGTTTGTTTAAAGAAGCCGATGGCGGAACACTGTTACTCGATGAAATCGGTGAAATGCCATTGGTGTTACAGGCCAAATTGCTCCGGGTACTGCAGGAAGGATGCATACGCCCGGTCGGCGCGGATCGCGAGCAGCCAATCAATGTAAGAATCATTGCAGCAACTCACCGCAACCCAGAGCAACTGGTAGAAGAAGGCCATTTCCGGGCTGACTTATTCTTCCGGCTGGAAACCTTTACCCTAAAAGTACCGCCACTACGTGAACGGGCTGATGATCTTGAATTGCTGGCAATGTATTTTATCAACCAGCTACAGCAAAAACAGCCCCGGCCGGTTACCGGCCTGAGCAACGATGCTCTGGATTGCCTGTACCATTACCCGTTTCCGGGTAATGTACGGGAATTACAGAACGCGCTGGAGCGGGCTTATACCTTTGCCTCAGGCACAGAAATTACGCTGCATGACTTACCGGAGCGGATTCAGAATTATCAGCCATCGGCAACCATTCCGGAAACAGCCAGCAGCAGCTGGCCAACCTTGCATCAGGTGCAATTGAATTATGTACGGCAGGTACTGGCATATACTGGCGGTAATAAACAGCAGGCAGCAGAAATGCTTGGTATTACCCGCCGTACACTTTACCGCTGGCTGGAAGCAGATAATCTGCCACAGGAGATACCGGATAATGAGTCCTGACCAACTTATCACACATGAATTACAGCATTCCAATCTGCCGGATGAATCGCGCCAGGCATTACAAGCGGTGCTGCTAAAGCTGATACCGGCACTGCTGGCGATCCCGGGGCAGGCTGTTATTGGAATCAGCGGAGCGCAAGGGTCAGGTAAAAGCACCCTGGCTGGCTTACTGGCAAAACTACTGACAGCCAACGGCAAAACAGCTGCAGCCGTATCGTTGGATGATTATTACCTGAATCGCACCGCACGGCAGCAGCTGGCAAAAAAGATTCATCCGTTACTGGCCCAACGAGGTGTGCCCGGCACACATAATATTCAACGTGCTATTACCGATGCCAGAAATATGCTGCAAGGTAAGCCCATTAGCTTACCCCGGTTTGATAAAGCGCATGATGAGCCTATAGCAGATTTACCTGCACAGCATTATCAGATTTTGATCGTTGAAGGCTGGTGCCTGGCGGTAACAGCACAACACGAAAGTGAACTGACACAAGCTGTTAATCAGTATGAGCAGCAACAGGATACCGGGGGACACTGGCGGCATTATGTTAACCAGCAACTTGCCGGGCCTTATGCAGAATACTGGCAGTTGTTACAGCCGCTTATCTGGCTGCAGGCACCAGACTGGCAAGCCATATGCCGTTGGCGGGCTAATCAGGAAGCATCACTGAAGCAACAGCGGGGGACAAGCATGAATGAGGCTGAACTGGCCCGGTTTATGTTAAGTTTCCAGCGGCTAACCGAAGCCAGCTGGCAGCAATTGCCCGCCCGCGCCAATTATATTATTACGCTGGACCAGCAACAGCGGCCACAACTTACGAAAACTCCGGAGTAAACATGGAAAAACTGTTTTCATATGGCACCCTACAACAGCCAGAGGTGCAACTGGCAACCTTCGGGCGTTTACTGGAGGGGCAAGCTGATCAATTACCCGGCTATATCACCGCTATGCTGAAAATTTCAGATCCTGACGTTGTTGAACTCAGTGGCAAAGCATACCATCCGGTACTGCGCTATACCGGTAACCAGGCAGAACGGGTTGCAGGTATGGTATTCGATATTACTGCCGAAGAATTACAACAGGCAGACAGCTATGAAGCTGCAGACTATGCCAGAACAGCAGCAATAACGTTGTCTGGCATTAAATGCTGGATTTATACTGCGGCAGAGGCTTGCAACTCCTGACATTCACATGCTGGGCCGTTACGGCCCGGTAACTCTGCTTATCAGGCTGGTAGCCATGCAACGATAAAATTAATCACCCAGTACACTGCTATCACTAACTGAGCAACAAAAAATATAAACCTTACTGATACAGCTCTGTCTGAAGTCGAAATCAGATGTGTCACAGACTGCCCAAGACGAGCGGCCAGGAACCAGATAGCCAGAGCATCAGTCACTTTAGTCAGCCCTGTACATAAACTTAAAATCAGCAAACCGCCAAACACCGGAAAATGCTCATAACAATTGGCATGAACCCGGGTTAAACGATAAAGAAATGGAGAAACATCTGAACCATCCGGCTTGAAACTGGCAGGAGATTTTTTATCCCGAATCACCAGAATAGTTCTGGCGACCTCCAGACTCAGAATTAAAATCAGTATCCATAAAATATAACCAAACAATGCAATTGCTGTTGTGCTCATTAATATAGTTTCCTTCACAGGCTATAAAACTATCTGCAACTTTATACTCAAGAAACAATATAGTGTTTTCCTGACATAAAAATAAATTCCGGCAAAAATATAGCAGAATTTCCAACTGGTAAATTCTCGACTACATTATCTTCATTAGTGACAATTCACTGCAGATTTAAAAAGGCATCATGGAAAAGAATGTCGATTCACCGAAAGATTCTGCGGACCAACAGATTGTGCAATCCAGTCCGCAAAGTATGGATGACTTTCAGCTCTGGTATTTACAGGCAAAAGTACCGCAGATCCGCCATATTGCTTTTCTGACAGCATTACTTTTTATGTTGTATGCCCTGTTAGAACAACGAATGCCACTAAATGATGGTGTGCTTCGCTTGCTGATTCATGGTTTACTACTTCCGGCAATTTTACTGATTATTGGTATTTTCAGTTTTTATCCTTCGCTACACAAAACGATGCGATTTTTACTGGTCATCGCCCCGGTTGGCGCTGCGTTTGCAAATTTATATCTGAATAGCAGTACAACTCTTTTTGCCTATTTTGCACCGGAGCTATACCTGAATATCATCTGGACCTTTGCCATTTCCGGGTTAACCCTTCGCTATGCCAGCGTTACTGCAACAACAACGGTGCTGCTGATTTTACTTATGGCCTATATTGCAGGTTTTGACAGCCAGTTTATTTCATTGCACTTGTTATGGATGCTGTCAGCATTTTCTTTTGGGTTTGTTAGCGCACTCGTGCTTGAGAAAGCCCACCAGGCTATTTATCTGCAACAATGCGAGCTAATTTACAGCGCTAACAGCGATGGCCTGACAACACTATGGAACCGTCATAAAATGGCACAGCTGTTCGTGTATGAGCAGGCTCGCAGTCAACGGAATGGCCAGCCTTTATCTGCCATAATGCTGGATATTGATCACTTTAAACTGGTAAACGACACTCATGGTCACGCCACCGGTGATAATGTTCTGGCCACTTTTGCCACTTTGCTGCGTGATAACATCCGGCAGGTTGATCATGTCGGCCGGATCGGTGGAGAAGAGTTTCTGGTTCTGTTACCGGATACCGACAGCCATCAGGCACATATTGTTGCCAGAGGCTTGCAGGAAAAAATTAATCAGATACGTTTTGATACAGCAGGGCACCTGACTGCAAGTCTTGGTGTCACACAATATAAAGACGGGGAAAGTATGACCCAGTTACTAACCCGGGCAGACAAGGCGTTATATCTGGCTAAAACGAATGGCAGAAATCGCATAGAAATGCTTTAACAGAGCTTTAATCACCGCAAAGAAACTCAAAAATATCAGCTAAAATTCAACAGCTTGTTTTATACCAATTGTGAAAAAACTATCTTACTCGTAAATAAGACTTCAGTTAATCAGCCATTTAACCTGCTGAAAAGTATTAAATTTCATTTAACGCTAAACTTTCTGGGTAAAACCGGCGTCTTGTGTTTATGTGTACTGTACGTTTTAATGCCAGCTCCTGGCTGTAGTCATCAGGTGTTTCTATGCCATCTTTGCGTTTAATGTTGTCCCGATTATCTGAAGATTTGTTACTGCTGGTTCTGATGCTGGCCCTGATTCCCCTATTGTGGCAACAACCAGAGCAAGT
>CAZXTH010000044.1:0-2371 GCA_964643585.1 uncultured Pseudoalteromonadaceae bacterium | reverse complement strand
CCTGCTCTGCCTGGTTTTATTGACTGGCATACACTGGCTGCTCTGGCAGGGTTAATGCTACTCAGCCGCGGTTTGGAAGACAGCGGTTATCTGGCCCGCTTTGCCAGTGAATTACTTAGCCGGAGCTATTCGCTACGTTCAGTCGCAATTACATTGATTCTGTTTTCTGCGTTACTGTCCGCTCTGATAACAAACGATGTCGCATTGTTTATTCTGGTGCCGGTTTGTCTGAGTATGGCCAAGCTCACCGGTTTACCTGTTGGCAGATTAATTATTTTTCTTGCTCTGGCCGTTAATGCCGGTTCTGCTATCAGCCCGGTAGGTAATCCGCAAAATCTGCTGTTATGGCATGCGTCTGGATATTCTTTCTCTCAGTTTATACTGATGATGGCCCCCTTATCGTTGTTACTGCTGGGTTTACTATTGCTGCTGGCAAGGTATGCATTTTCTCCGGCGGTATTACGTGTCAGCACACTGACCGATCCGCAACCAGCAAGGCCATGGCTGTTCCGCTTGTCACTTATGGGTTATCCACTGTTTATTATAGCGATGGAGATGGGGTACGCGCCTTATGCCGCAGCTATCATTATTACAGGTTATTTGCTGTTTTACCGGCAAGTATTATGGGGAATTGACTGGCTGTTACTATTGGTTTTTACCCTGATGTTTGTTGATCTTGGCCTGCTGGCAAAACTACCGGTAATGAGCAACTGGCTTGAGCAGCTACAGGTACTACCCGGCGGGGATTACACTGCAACGGCACTTATTTCCCAGATTATTTCAAATGTGCCCGCTGCTATTTTTATGCAGCATTTCTCTGCTGACTGGCGTGCCATCAGTTGGGGAGCAACTGCCGGAGGCTTTGGCCTTATAATCGGCTCACTGGCAAACTTAATTGCACTGCGACTGGCAAAACAGCCGGGGTTATGGCGAGAATTTCATATGTGGTCACTGCCGGTATTTATTGTCAGCCTGTTGCTTGGCTGGTTGTTACTGCAGCTATTCTGATGTGGCGGACTTTTCCTCTGGAGTTAAATGTTAATATCTTACAAAAACAAGGGAGTTACAGCGTTCAGGCCGTAACAAAAAGTGGTAAATAGTTACTAAGTGTAATAGCGCTGGATTTGCACATTCAGCCTGCTTATGCTCTGGTCATTATGATTCGGAGGATGTATGAGCAAGATCAATTATCTGTTAATAGCAGGCGCGTTGTTATGTACTTCGGTGGCTCAGGCGACCATTGTGCAGGTAAAAACAAATATGGGTGACTTTGAAATCAACCTGTTTGATAAAACCACCCCAGTAACTGTGCAAAACTTTCTGAGTTATGCAAATAACGGACGTTACGATGGTACTGTTTTTCATCGCTCAGTATCTGGCTTTGTCATTCAGGGAGGTGGTTTTACTTTCGATCAGGCTCTGCCGTTGAAAGCCATTGCATCCAGCCCGGCCATTGCTAATGAACCCAAGCTATCTAATGTACGTGGTACTGTGGCTATGGCAAAAATTGGCGGTAATCCAAACAGTGCTACAAATCAGTGGTTTGTTAACCTGGCAGATAACAGTACTAATCTGGATTTACAAAATGGTGGCTTCAGCGTTTTCGGCCATATCGATGCTGCGGGTATGGAAGTGATTGATGCTATTGCCAAACTGAACCGTTATAACTTCACCGGTATCTCTGAATTACCGCTGCGTAATTACACTCAAAACGACCGTGATGATAATGTACCGCTGGCAGCAGACAATCTGGTCACAATTGAAAGCATAACAGTGGTTGATAACCGCAACAGTACTGCAGATGGCCTGAACCCTAAAGAAAATACCCTGATCAAAGAATCGGAAAGTGATCACGACAGTGGTGGTAGCACAGGCTTTGGATTATTACTGACAGCACTGGCGCTGGCTGTATGGCGCAGACGGCAGGCGTAATACGCCTGCCGGTTCCTGTTTATATTGCCAGAGCGGCATATGCAGTAATAAAAGCCGTTTCCTGAAAGGCTTTAAGGCCAGTGGCCTTAAAGTCAACCGGTAACGGATGCTCTTTCAGTTGTTCTTTAATTTCTGTAGTGCTGATAATTTGCACCTTGCAACTGTCTATCAGCTGTAAAGCTGCTTCAATTTTAAAACCAACAGCACCGCCAGCAAATTTTCCCTTCTGTGGCCGTTCTTTAATAACGACCAGACCAACCTGGTAATCTTCCAGCAATTTACGCAGAGCAAACTGGAATTTTTGTACATTTTCCGCATCCTGATCTTTACTCAGTGCAAAACGAACCTGCCGGCAATCTGGTAACTCAAACAAACCTTGTTTCAGTTCCATAAGACAGATAATTGCCTCACTGCCTTTGATTTCTATTCCACATACCCG
>CAZXTH010000043.1:6983-14212 GCA_964643585.1 uncultured Pseudoalteromonadaceae bacterium | reverse complement strand
CCACCAGTTACCGGTCATCCGGTATTGGTATTCCAGTGTACTGGTCAGCATATAACGTCCGCCTATCAGTTCATTATCACTGTTGCGGGGAGAAACAGACTCATAGGCATAACCACGCAGATTATTTTCGCCGCCGGCAAAGAAACGCAGGGAAGGTGGCAGCCGGTCAACGGCTTCCATTAAAATAGCACCGGCATCAAGCCGTGTAACAAAACGATGATTTGTACCTGCGCTGCCAATCCAGCCTGCACGGCCACGTAAGCGTACAAAGCTGGCATCGGAGCCCCAACTGGTATCTGATACTTCTACCCCCAGCAGCAGGCGGTTGGCAGAGTGGGGCATCATACCGCCACGCTGCACTGTACGGCTGTAACTTAGCCCCGGCATGATAAGGCTGATGGTGTCTGACTGATCTGCCTGAACATAATCTTCATATAGCCAGCGGACAGAAGCAGTACGGTACCAGTTATGGTTGAGCAGCCAGTGGCGTTCTAGTGCCAGATTAGATTCCTGACTACGGGTATCCTGATTATCACGGTTACGGAAACCCAGCTGCACCTGATAGAAATCTGTAGCAACGGTAGCCAGAGGCAGTTTGTAAGCAGCTTCTATACTCTGTTCAACACTTGATATCGCCATTTTGCTGCTAAGGCTGTGGCCGGCACTGTTCAGCCATGGCTTATTCCAGTTTAGTTTCAGGCGGGGACCGACATCATCGGAATAGCCGATACCGGTTTCGATAATGTTTCTGCGTTGAGGCAAAACAGAAACATTAATTGGAATAACATAGTCTTCAATATGTTCATTATCGCTTTGAATGAGGATTGAAGAGAACCAGTTCGTGGTTGCCAGTGACTGGTTAAACTCACCGAGAGCACTGGCAAGATAAGGATCGTTTTCATCAAATGGTACCAGTGATTGCAAGCGGGGTTCGCTAATCTGGTTACCGTCAAAGCTGACTTTACCGAATTTATAACGGGTACCTGACTGAAAATGCAACCGGATAAATGCTTGCCGGAGTTCCGGGGCGACTTCCAGCCGTGACAGGCTGAAATCTGCATCGAAATAGCCTTTTCTCAGTGACAGACTACGCAGCGCGCTTTTCAGGGATTCATATTTGCCGTGATGCAGTATCTCGCCTTTTTTGGGGGCCTGAGTACGGATTAACTGCAGAAAATCAGGGTCTTCAGCGGCATCACCAGATAACTGGATATCGGTTCGTTCAATTTTGACCGGCGCACCTGCTGTCACTTTCGCCACAATAGCTGTGCCGCTGCGGCCGGGTTTCAGCTCAAACTCTACGCTGCTGTTGTAGTACCCCAGAGCCTGTAAGGCCGTTTTTATATCGGTTTCAAGCCGTGACTGAAAACGCAGAGAGGTTGAAATATCTTCCTGAGGGTATTTTTGCAGGTAAACGTTAACATTGTCTCTGAGGCTACCGGAGAGGCCTTCCAACTGGATGGTATTCTGCGCTGTTGCGGCGCTGCTGAAACCCGATAATCCGGTAATAAAAGCAGATAATAACAAACTCGATGTGCGCATCGGCGTAATATAACTTCCTGTTTGCTGTGTAAAGCCGTACCTAAAGCAATGACATAATGACAACAACCGGCTCTTATTGGTTCCTACTGTATAGCATAGCGGCTAAATCTTTGCTGAATAGCATCAGTAAACATAAACAGCCTCTGGAAGTATTGACAGTAACACCGATATTTACAGCAGCAAAGCAATAAGCATGTTAACCATTTTCAGGTATACTGGTCGGATAACAACAGAGGTAATGCTGTCATATTACCACCGAACGACAAGGTGTAGCGAGATGAAAAATGTAGTAATCAGTGGTTCCGGGCTGTTTACGCCAGCTCATGCTATCAGTAATGATGAGCTGGTTTCCAGCTTTAACCAGTACGTTGATCGTTTTAATACTGAGCATGCTACGGCTATTGCAGATGGCACTGTTAGCGCGCTGGACTATTCCAGCAGCGAGTTTATTGAAAAAGCGTCAGGGATTAAATCACGTTATGTTTTATACAAAGACGGCATTCTTGATCCTGAAGTGATGCATCCTGTGCTGGCTCGCCGCACGGAAGATCAGCCTCCCGAAATGGTTGAAATGGCATTGGTTGCTGCCAGAGAAGCACTGGCTCAGGCCGGTAAAACCGCAGCAGACGTGGATTTGATTATCTGTGCTGCTTCCAATATGCAACGGCCTTACCCTGCGCTGGCTATTGAAGTTCAGCAACAGCTTGGTGCCGGCGGCTATGCGTTTGATATGAACGTTGCCTGTTCTTCAGCTACTTTTGCAATAAGTAACGCGGTTAATGCTATCCGTGGCGGCACAGCCAGCGTTGTACTGGTAGTGAATCCTGAATTTGCCTCTCCGCAGGTTAATTACCGCAGCCGGGACAGCCACTTTATTTTTGGCGATGTGTGCACAGCAACAGTGATTGAAGCAGAAGATACAGCAACCAGTAAGCAGGCATTCCGTATTCTGGGGATGAAACTGAAAACCGAGTTTTCGAATAATATCCGTTGCGATATCGGTTATCTGGAACATTGTTTCGAGAACGAAGACCCGTTGGCACCGTTTTTCCGCCAGCAAGGCCGTAAGGTATTTAAAGAACTGCTGCCAATCGTTGCAGATGTGATTCAGGGCGAAATGGCTGCGCTGGGTATCGAACCCCAGCACCTGAAGCGTTTATGGCTGCATCAGGCCAATATCAATATGAATATTTTTGCGGTGAAGAAGATTCTGGGTCGCGATCCGCTACCGGAAGAAGCGCCACTGGTACTGGATACTTATGCCAATACGGCTTCTGCCGGTTCAGTGATTGCATTTCATAAAAACAAGCAAGGCTTTAATGCCGGAGAAAAAGCCATTCTTTGTTCTTTTGGCGCAGGTTATTCAGTAGGGTGTTTAATACTGGAAAAGTGCTGACAGTATAAGGTTGCCTGAAAATGCAAAGTGCATAACATCTGCATTTTCAGGTAACTGGCTCATCCGGCAGTTAAAGTTTTATAACTGAATTATGCTCATGGCTGACGGGGGATGGAATATAAAAGTCCGCACTGTCATCATTAAGCCAGCGATTACCATTCACCAGATACCTGAACTGATAATCACGATCTTTCTCCAGCGTTACTGTTGCTGTATAGCTGCCGCTTTTGTTTTTTTTCAGCTTCAGCGCTGACGGATCCCAGTTATTAAATTCACCGACTACCGCTACTTCAGCCGCATCTTCTGCTGGCTCCTCCGGTAAGGTAAAGGTCACTTTACAGGCTGGTTTTGTTTTTAAATACTGCTTAGTAATACTCATAGCATTTCTCCATAGTGCAAGTAATAAAACATAAGCCTCAAACGTCAGCAGGTTCTTTCTGCCTGTTCTGGCAGTTTTTATGTGCCTCTAACCGTCTGCTTAAAAAGTGAGCAATAATCATCGCATAGTTCTCCCGTAGCAACAACCACTCTGATGGTTTGAATCAGCGTTACAGGCAGTTGTAACAAGATATTATAGGCAGCAATACCTGAGGCAGGTTTTGATTCATATCAAACTGCATCAGGTGTTTTTATCTGTATGATATTTATTGTTATTTTTTATATTTTGTGGCATTGATTTATTTCGGAATCAGCTATCAGGCAAAGGAAACAGATACATTGTTTAACAGTCACTGTAGTTTTATTCCAGTGAAGCTCCAGTATGATAGAAAAAGATATAACTACAAATAGTGGGAAAACCATGACATCTAAGTGGCTAAAAGTTGGTTTGCCGGTGCTGATCGTTATCATTGCAATTGTTGCCGCTGTCGGGCTGGCCAGTTTGCGTAAGCCTCCGGCGAAAAAAGATGAAAGCAGGCCTGCAATGCTGGTCAGTGCTCAAGAGATCAGTCAGAACTTTATTACGTATAAAATTCAGTCTCAGGGAACGGTTATTCCCAGACTGGAAACCAGCCTGATTTCTGAAGTGAATGGCCGCATCGTTAAAGTGGCAGATAATTTTATTGAAGGTGGATTTTTCAATGAAGGGGATTTACTGGTTCAGGTAGAACCTTTTGATTATGCCACTGCACTGAAAAGCGCTGAAGCAAGCCTTGCCAACGCTAAAGCTGCTTTGGAAGAGGAAAAAGCCCGGGGTAAGGTTGCTGAAGAAGAATGGCGCTCTTTCACCAGCGGACAGGTTCCTGATCTGGGTTTAAGACGGCCACAGCTGGCGGGTGCATTGGCGAATGTATTATCTGCAGAAGCTGAAGTTGAAAATGCTCGTCGTAATCTGGCCAGAACGGAAATCCGTGCACCATATTCCGGTATGGTCAAAAGCCGTTCAGCTAATCTGGGGCAATTTATCAGCCGTGGTACCACACTTGGTATGATTTTCGGCACTGATGTGGCAGAAGTAAGATTACCACTGACCGATAACGATTTAGCCTATATCCAACTGCCAAATCCTTTTCTGCAACCCGGGCAGGGTAGCAGTGCTTACCCTGAAGTGGAGCTGACTGCACTTGTTGCTGGCCAGCAACAGCGCTGGACAGGTCATATTGTTCGTACCGAAGGTGTTCTGGACGACCGCAGCCGGGTTATTTATGCCGTAGCACAGATTGATGACCCTTATCAGCGCCGCCAGCAAATAGCTAATTCATTACGCTTCGGGCGGTTTGTCGAGGCGAATATTCATGGTATTCAAAGCAGCAGTGTGGCTATTTTGCCAAGGCATTTACTGCTCAGCGGTAACCGCGTGCTGGTGGTTGATACCGAAAACCAGCTACAGCTGCGTAATATTATGAGCGAGCGGACAGATGACCGTTATGTTTATGCAACCAGTGGTTTTGCCGGTGGCGATCGTCTGGTGACATCTGCCATTACCAATCCGGTTGCCGGTGCTATTGTGCGGGTGGCTGGCGATCCGGTGCCTAAAACTGAAAATCAATCAGAAGATAACGCCGTGACTGCTCAGCTTCCTGATACATCCGGCAAGGAGTAAGCCATGGATACCAATAAAGGCCTTATTGCCTGGTTTGCGCGTAACAGCGTTGCAGCAAACCTGTTGATGTGGATTATTCTGGTGGTGGGTATTGCTGCGGCTTTTACCATTAAAAAACAGATGTTTCCGGAAATTCTGGTCGAGCAGGTTAATATTCGCGTACCGTATCTTGGAGCGGCTCCGCAAGAAGTAGAAAGCGGCGTTATCGATAAAATCGAAGAAAGCCTGCGCAGTATCAACGGTATTAAGCGTATTCGTTCTACGGCTGTTCAGGGGCTGGCAACAGTCCGGGCTGAAATTGCGTCTGGCTATAGTGTGCAGGAAGTTATGGATGAAATTAAAATGCAGGTTGCTGCAATTTCATCTTTACCTGAGCAAACCGAGCGGCCGGTGGTATACCGGGTTAAATGGCAAAGCAACGCGTTGTGGATGTCTTTGCATGGCGATAGTGACGAACGCACACTGAAAGAGCTGGCTAAAGATATCCGTGATGACGTGAAAAAACTGCCGGGTGTCAGCTCGGTAGATGTTGTTGCAACCCGCGACTATGAAGTATCGGTAGAACTGACTGAAAATAAACTGAAAGAATACGGCCTGACATTTGACCAGGTTGTTGCTGCTATTCGTGGCAGTTCTGTTGATATTCCCGGTGGTTCAATTAAATCTGAAAGCGGCAATATTCTGCTACGCGCTAAAGGCCAGGCTTATTATTCTCAGGACTTTGAAGATATCGTTCTGATGACCTTTACCGATGGTACCCGGCTGACACTCAGTGAAATTGCTGTTGTTAATGATGGTTTTATTGAGCGTGACGGCGTTTCCCGTTTTGACGGTAAAGATGCGGCGCTGATCCGGGTTAATGCGGTTGGTAATGATAACGTACTGAGCATTGCTGAGCAGGTACGCTCTTATGTACAACAAAAGAGTAAAGAATTACCGGAATCGCTGACGCTGAATGACTGGGGCGATAGTAGTTACTATCTGCAAGACCGGCTGGATCTGATGGTCGGTAACTTGTTGACAGGGGCTATTCTGGTATTACTGGCGCTGACACTCTTCCTTGAAGTCCGTGTGGCATTTTGGGTTATGGTGGGCATTCCCATTTGCTTCTGTGGCGCGTTGGCATTACTGCCACTGCCTATGTTTGATGTATCAATCAATATGATCAGTCTGTTCGCCTTTATTCTGGTGCTCGGGATAGTGGTGGATGATGCGATTATTATCGGTGAAAGCGCCTACAGTGAAATAGAAAAACGCGGTATGTCAGCAGACAGCGTGATCATTGGTGCTAAACGGGTTGCCATGCCAGCTACGTTCGGGGTACTGACAACAATAGCCGCATTTGTGCCTATGTTGCTGGTGGATGGCGTGATGGCACCAATCTGGGCATCGGTTGCCTGGGTAGTGGTACTGTGTCTGGTTTTTTCACTGATTGAATCAAAGCTGATTCTGCCATCGCACCTTGCACATATGGACACCAAACCGTGGGATGAAAACAATCCTAATATTTTCTACCGTGGTGCTAAAAACACCAGTAAAGGTATTAAATATGTGCGGGTTAAAACCACTAATGCCATGATGAATTTTGTATATAACACCTACCGGCCATTTGTCGAGAAATGTGTTAAACACCGTTATATCACCATGAGCTCTTTTATTGCCATGCTGATCCTGATGTTTGGCTTGCTGAGCGGTGGTTTTATCCGTTGGGTATTTATGCCGGATATTCCAAGTGACTTTATGAGTGCCAGCTTCGAGATGGAAGAAGGCGCATCAAATGAAGCTACTATTCTGGCACTGGAAACACTGGAACGCTCGCTGCTGGCAACGGATCTGAATATTGAAAAAGATCATGGTCAGCCAGTAGTAAGGCACCGGTTATCGTTCCTTAACAGTGAAACAGCAGGTGAAATCGTTGTTGAGCTGCAAAAAGGCGAAAACCGCGAAATTGATGCCTTTGAAATTGCCCGCCTGTGGCGTGAAGCTGTGCCGGAAATTCCAGGTATGAAAACCCTGAAAATCAATGCATCCGATGGTGGCGGCGGCAGTGATATTTCGTTGCAGTTACGTAGTAATAATCTGGATAACCTGAAAAATGCAGCGGTTGAACTGCGGCAGGCGCTGGCCGGTTATGAAGGTGTTTACGACATTGAAGATAACCTGCTGGGTGGCAATGATGAAATTGTATTACACCTTAAACCTGAAGCGCATTTGCTGGGTGTAACCTTATCTGATCTCGCAAGGCAGGTT
>CAZXTH010000043.1:4362-6973 GCA_964643585.1 uncultured Pseudoalteromonadaceae bacterium | reverse complement strand
AGCTGAAGCACAGCGGGTTCAGCGTGACAGTGAAGAAGTTAAAGTAATGGTACGTTATCCGCGTACTGAACGCAGTTCTATCGGTAATCTGGAAAATATGCGGATCCGTACAGCAGACGGCGGTGAAGTACCATTCACCCAGATTGCGTACTATGAATTGCAGCCAAGTTACAGTGCCATCAACCGTGTTAACGGTGAACGGGCAGTAATAGTAACGGCCTCAGTCGATAAAGCATTGGTAGAGCCGGGGCGGGTAACGTCTGAAATCCGGGAAAAAGTTATTCCTGAGCTGGAAAGCAAATATCAGGGTGTAACCGGTGGGCTGGATGGAGCGTCACAGGACGATATCGATTCAATGAAGCAACTGGCAATCAGCACACTTATTGCCATGTTTGGTATCTATGCACTGATTGCGATTCCTCTACGCTCTTATATGCAGCCGGTTATCATTATGAGTGTTATTCCATTCGGTCTGGTTGGTGCGGCGCTTGGCCATATGTTGCTTGGCCTGGATATGAGTATCATGTCTATTTTTGGCTTGGTGGCATTATCTGGGGTGGTGGTAAACGACAGTCTGATCATGGTGGACTTTGTAAACCGCGCCAGAGAGCAGGGCGTATCCTTGGCTCAGGCTGTTATTGATGCGGGATGTCAGCGTTTCCGCGCTATTTTCCTGACTTCACTGACAACCTTTGTTGGCTTATTTCCGATTGTGCTGGAACGTAGCCTGCAAGCACAGATGGTTGTGCCAATGGCGGTATCACTGGCCTTTGGTATTGTCTTTGCCACGGTAATCACACTGTTACTGATCCCGTCGCTGTATATGATTCTTGAAGATCTGAAAGAGTCTGACTTTACCCGCAGAACTGTCGGCATGTTTTCAGATGTACTGGCACGTTATTACGACTTCCATTCACGCGCAAGCCGCCGTGAACTATGGAGTTATATGCTGTGCTATGTTGTGCTGGTTATTCTGGCGCTAATCGTTGACGGGATTCTGCGTAGCGGCGGAGTGATTGTTGCAGTAGTGGGTATTCTGCTATTTCTGCCGGCGCCTGCTGTTACCGTCAGAAGGCTGCATGACACAAACCGCAGTGGTTTCTGGGCGTTTGCTTTTATGATTCCGGTAATCGGCACCATTTTATTTGTGGTCATGATGTCGCTGAAAGGTTCTGCCGGTGAAAACCGCTTTGGCCCGGCACTGGCTGCATCGGTTAAGCCTGATACTGCATCAGGTACTGAGCCTGTATTGCCGTCACATAGTTAAATTCCCCTAACTTAAAAAACGGCGGTAATATTACCGCCGTTTTTTTATGTCTTGCAGTTAATCATATTCATTACCACAAAGGCGGTTGTAAAAAGATCACCTTGCAGGTTTATAATCGCATCATGTTTATCTGTTCCCGCAATTACAGAGTTGAATATGCACAATAAGCCTTTTTCTTTGCTCGCAATCAGTGTTGCTTTTTGTCTTACCGCCTGCACAGGCACTATTATGGCCCCGCAAGTTGTTACCGTGGAACTGAGAGTGCTCGAAACCTCAGATTTACATGCCAATATTATGGACTACAACTATTACACTGAGCGTGACGACCCAACTATTGGCCTGGTACGTACTGCCAGTCTGATTGAAGCCGCGCGCGGGCAAGTGGCTAACTCCATACTGGTTGATAATGGCGATCTGATACAAGGCAGCCCGATGGGCGATTATCAGGCGCATAATGGCCTGAACGATGGTGATATTCATCCGGTTTATAAAGCGATGAACCTGCTGAATTACGACGTCGGTAATATAGGTAATCACGAATTTAACTACGGGCTGGATTTTCTCTATAACGCACTGGAGGGCGCCAACTTCCCTTATATCAATGCTAATGTTTATTGCGCAGAAGCCGTGTGCCGTGAAGGTGTTAAACAGGGCGATCACCTGTTTACGCCTTACATTATCAAAGATACCGCAGTAAAAGATATCGCAGGTAACAGCCATATTCTGAAAGTAGGTTATATCGGCTTTGTGCCTCCGCAAATTCTGTTGTGGGATAAACAGCACCTGACCGGAAAAGTCCGGGCCGGTGGCATTATTGAAACTGCCCGTAAACTGGTGCCGCAAATGAAAGCAGCAGGGGCGGATATTATTATTGCTATTCCTCATTCGGGTATTGGTTCGGTAGAAAACCCCGGAGATCCTAATGCAGAGAATGCCGTATTTGCTATTACACAGGTGCCGGGAATTGATGCAGTGCTGTTTGGGCACAGCCATTCGGTTTTCCCTGATGAGCGGTACAGTTCGCTACCCAATACAAATGCCAGCAAAGGCTTGATAAACGGCATTCCGGCGGTTATGCCTGGCCGCTGGGGCGATAATCTGGGGCAGATTGATTTAACCCTGCAACTGCAACAAGGCAAATGGCAGGTAACTGATGCTGTTGCCAAAGCGATACCCATTTATGACGGATCACAAAGAACACCTCTGGTTCAGCCGGATGAACGGCTCCGGCAGGCAGTAGAGCAAGAGCATATTGGTACCAAAGCCTTTATGCAGCGGCCGATTGGTGTAGCCACGGCAGATATGTTCAGTTTTCTGGCGCAGGTGCAGGATGACCCAACAGTA
>CAZXTH010000043.1:0-4352 GCA_964643585.1 uncultured Pseudoalteromonadaceae bacterium | reverse complement strand
AACAGTACAGATTGTCGGCGATGCGCAAATAGCCAGAGTAAAATCACAATTACCGCCATCTTTACAGGCATTGCCGGTGTTGTCTGCCGCCGCACCGTTTAAAGCCGGTGGGCGCCACAGCACAACCAGCGATGCGGATCAGTATGTTCAGGTACCTAAAGGCACGCTGACCTTCAGAAATGCCGCCGACTTATATTTATACCCAAACACCTTGGTGGCAGTCAAAGTAACAGGGGCTGAGTTAAAAGACTGGCTGGAATGTTCAGCCAATCAATTTAACCGTATTGATTCGCACAGTAGCCAGCCACAGCAGCTGATTAACTACAATCACCCGACTTACAACTTTGATGTGATTGATGGTGTTAGTTATCAGATTGATATTACCCAGCCAAGTAAATACGGCAGAGAATGTGAACTGCTAGACCCGGCTGCATCGCGTATTGTTAACCTCAGCTACCGCGATAGTACCGGTAAAGTGTTTGCAGAGGCAGAGTTGGCGGCAAAGCAGTTTATTGTTGCCACTAATAACTTCCGGGCATTTGGAGGTAAGTTTGCCGGTACTGGCAGTGATAAAGTGGTACTGGAACTGCCAGACAGCAACCGAGAAGCGCTGGTATCTTACATTGAAAGCCAGTCAGCCTATAACCAGACTACAGGGCAGTACGACAGCGCCGTTAACCCGGCTGCAGACCATAACTGGAGTATTTCGCCAATACATAGCAATACCACACTGGATATCCGTTTTACCACACAAAACAGCGAGCGGGCAGAGGCTTTTATTAAAGCCAACCAACGGCAGCCAATGACCAAACTGGGTATTGATGCGTTAGGTTTTGCAGAATACCGGATAGATTTGCAGCAGTAAGCCGGAACCAGCATCGTGAGGTTAAACACAGCCCCAAATAGTGGGGCTGTGTCTTTTTAAGATTAAGAAGATTTTGCATTGATATTTTAGCCTGCAAAATCCGGTATTCTTTGTTAAGCAGAAGTTTCCGTATTTCTCGACGACACTACATTCGCAGTACTTGCAAGTCATTGTAAGTTAGTAAAAAGCAGAGTAATGTTGAGTACATTAAATTTACAAAGACGGAAAAGTCTGTATTTAAATACGGATATTTCCGTCTAATAAATTGTTAGGTGCTCTATCAATAAATGATTGTTTACTACTTTACCTCTGCTAAATATGGCATTGAAAACTTGAAGAATAGGCGCCTAAAAGTGTCTGATTTCTCCAATGTTAATGACCCGTTTGAGTTGCTCGGAATTGAGTTGCGAGATAAAGACGTGAGAAAGGCAGTAAATTTCGAAAAGTCTAAAATATCAAAAAGGTACGGCTTGCTTTGTTTTAGCGAAAACAAGTACAACCCGGTTCAGTGGGCGCATTATGCTGATAATCATAAAGGAGTTTGTTTAGGTTTTGATATCCCGGAAAAGAAGCTAAAGAAGGTTAAGTATGTTGCAGAGCGGCTCGCTCGGGAGACTCTGGATCAACCAGACTGTAATGAAAAACTGCTTACTACAAAATTTAACCACTGGAGCTATGAGCAAGAGCGAAGGCTAATAGTAGATTTAAATAGTAGCCAAACAAATGGGGACGGGTTGCGCTTTGAGAGTTTCAGTGACGAGATCGCTCTTAAAGAGGTCTATATAGGTTGCAAGTCGGAACTAAATTTTTCCGATATTTCTTCAGCTTATAAAAGCGGCAATAAAAGCGTAATAACAAAAGTTACTAGGCCATCATTCCGAGACTTTCGCATTGTGTGGGATCAGAGCAAAAAAAGTAAACGCACCTAACAAATCAATCAACTACGCGCCCGCGGCGCCGGACGCAGCAAAGCTGCGCCGGTTATTGAGGCGTTATGTTTTTCAATGGAGTTTTAAATGAATCCAATATTAAAAGAAGCAATTGATAGGCTTTCTGCAATAGTCAATGTATCTACGGGTTTAGCACATCCTCTTGATGAATCACGAGCAAAGGAGCTTTTCAAAGCCTTACATAAACATGGTGTGCCCCTTAGTGCTAGTGATGTTTATTCACTTGCAGTTGATAATTCATGGCCTGATCGTCATGCAAAACAGCTTTCAGAAATAGCAGAAAAAATTGGCAATGGTGGGCGAGTTCAAATCAAGCATCCTAGAGATTGGGGCGAGCCTATTGTTAAGCGGATCATTTCCGAACTTAGCTAAAACATAACAAGTTGCTGTTGTCGCGCTACGTGCTGGGACTACCTATACTACGCTGCGGCAGCCAATTAGCTAAGCGTTATGTCATCAGGGTATACTATGCGTAAACTTCTAATTTTACTGAGCCTTTTAGTTCCGTTTGGGGCATTTTCGACAATACAAATTCCAGATAACTTTATTGCTGATGGTATTACGCATAATATTGAATCTACTCCGTTAGAAGATTTGTTTAGTCACGACCAAATCCTTTTAATGCTGAAGCGTGATGGATGGTGTTCGGCTAATTGGCGTGGATACAAAGCAGTTTGGGAATTAAGTGATGGAGCTTTATATTTAAACTCTTTAGTTAAAAATGCATGTGATGAAAATCCTGAATCTGTTGATCCTGCTTATTTTTTTGGTGAAAGTGAATTCCCAATTAAAGCTATATGGGTAAATAGCGTTATTGAAGTTAAGACCTCTGAAATGCGCTCTATTAGCAGAGAGCTGCCAAATGGTGATAAAGAATATGTTGGATATGATTATGATGCTGTGGTTTTTGAGTTTTCAGGCGGTAAACTGGTACAAAAACTAGAGAAAACAATTAAAAAACGGCGCTATTGATACATAACAAACGCTTAGAATATCGCTGCCTGCAGCTGCTGGACTTGCAGCAAGTTGCTTACCGTTTAGATGCGTTATACGGAATAACTGATATGAAATATGTTTACTTATTAATAGCTACTATGCTGCTTTGTTCATGTGCTACAGGTTATCATCCGTACACTTGGAATGGTGGTTATAAAGACAAAGAGCTTGAGCCTGGAAGTTACGAGATTTACTTTGTAGGAAATGGCCCTACCTCAATAGAGGACGTAACCAAATTTTGGCATCAGAGAGCAAACGAGCTATGTCCAAGTGGCTATGACTATACGTATTACGATAACAAGAATAAAACAAATCAGATTTGGGTTCCGGCAGGAGCGGTTGCTGTTCCAATATTTGTCAGTTATCCGGAAATCACGGGTATTGCCAGATGTGTTAACCCCCTCCTTGATAAGGAAGATATAACCGAATCTTAAGCTGCTGGCCACTGTGCGGCCAGCAGCTTATCTATTTGAGTATAGGTTGATTGCTGACGACCATTAACACTCAATAATATTAACCGCCAGACCACCTCTTGAGGTTTCTTTATATTTAGTCTGCATATCCTTGCCGGTATCCCACATGGTTTTGATTACTTTGTCCAGCGAGACTTTATGATCACCTGAACCGCGCAGTGCCAGCCTTGAGGCGTTAATCGCTTTTACCGAGCCCATGGCGTTGCGTTCGATACAAGGCACCTGTACCAGGCCGCCAACCGGGTCGCAGGTGAGGCCAAGGTTGTGTTCCATACCAATTTCGGCAGCATTTTCGACGTGCTCAGCACTGCCTCCGAGAATCTCTGTTAGTGCGGCGGCGGCCATTGAACATGCCACGCCAACTTCGCCCTGGCAACCTACTTCAGCACCGGAAATAGAAGCGTTTTTCTTATACAGAATACCGATGGCAGCGGCGGTAAGCAGGTAACGTACAGCAATATCCGGGGTTACCGGCTGGATGAACTTATCGTAGTACATCAGTACGGCAGGAATAATACCGGCGGCGCCATTTGTCGGTGCGGTAACTACACGGCCACCGGCGGCGTTTTCTTCATTTACTGCCAGGGCAAACAGGTTTACCCAGTCCATTACCTGTAGGGGGTCGGTACTTTTTTCGGCGCTGAGTTTTTTATGTAATGCCGGAGCACGGCGTTTTACTTTCAGGCCACCAGGTAAAATACCTTCAGTGCGGATGCCGCGTTCAATACAGGCACGCATAGTCAGCCAGATATTATTCAGTTCATCGGTAATCTGTGCCGGTGAACGCAGTACTTTTTCATTTTCCAGCATTAAACCAGCAATGGACAGGCCGTTATCTTTACACAAGACCAGCAACTCTGCGCCGGATTCAAACGGATACGGCGGCGGATTATCTGCTGCAAACTGGCTGGCGGCTTCTTTTTCTTTGGCAAAGTCTTCTGCTCTGACAATAAAACCACCACCGATAGAGAAATAGATTTCTCTGGCAATCACTTCTTTTTGCTGATTATAGGCAATCAGCTCCATACCATTGGAATGCTCTTTTAATGTCTTACGACGGTGAAACAC
>CAZXTH010000042.1:3546-14297 GCA_964643585.1 uncultured Pseudoalteromonadaceae bacterium | reverse complement strand
GGCAGAAGAAGGCCTGCCACCAGTTGCTGCGACAATCAAAGCCATGCAGCAACTGGTGGCAGGCCTTCTTCTGCCATGATCCGCTCAACGTTTTCCACTACGACAATCGCATCGTCAACCAGAATACCTATAGCCAATACCATCCCGAACATAGTCATCATGTTGACGGAAAATCCCAGCCAATACATAAAGACCATTGTACCAAGTAAGCAAACCGGTACTACAATTGACGGAATCAGGGTATAGCGGACATTCTGTAAAAACAGAAACATAACGATAAAAACCAGAATCATAGCTTCTATCAGAGTTTGAATAACTTTATTGATTGCCACATCAACAAAACGTGATGTGTCGTAAGGAATAGAAAACTCTACATTATCAGGAAAAGAAACTGATAATTCCTGCAATCGGGCTTTTACCGCTTCCGCTGTAGCGATGGCATTTGCTCCCGGAGATAACTGTACAGCAGTACCTACCGTAGGTTTTCCATTCTGGCGAGACATAAAGCCATATTCCTGATTTCCTATTTCAATTCTGGCGACATCCGATAATTTAACGGTGGCCCCATCAGGAGTAGAATGCAGAATGATATTGCCAAATTCTTCAGGATTATCCAGCATGCCCTTAACCTGCAAGGTAATTGCCAGTTCCTGGTCTTTTAATGACGGGCTGCTACCAAAACTGCCGGCAGCTATCTGAATATTCTGTGCTCTGATAGCATCGTTTACATCTGCTATTGAAAGGTCGTAACCGATCAGCTTTTGTGGATCGACCCAAACCCGCATGGCGGCTTCTGATGCCCAGAACTGCAATTTTCCTACCCCAGGAACACGTAGTATTTCATTATTTACGTTGCGTACGGCATAGTCAGCCAGTTTGACAATTTCTTCTTCTGTTGGCTGACCATCTGCATAGCTGAGTGCATAAATCATCAGAAAGCCTGAGCTGGCCTGCTCTACCTGAACGCCAAGATCCAATACAGCTTGCGGCAAACGAGACTCTGCTTTCTTTAAACGATTCTGTACATCAACCTGTGCCAGATCCGGGTCTGTACCAGGTTCGAAAGTAACAATAATTTCTGCAATACCATTAGCATTACTGGATGACTCAAAGTACAGCAGATTTTTGGCGCCATTTAACTCCTGCTCAATGATACTGGTGACAGAATCTGTCAGTACCTGTGCAGACGCACCGGGGTAAGTGGCGTAAATAGAGATTTGCGGAGGCGCAACAACCGGATATTGTGATACTGGCAGGTTTGGCAGTGCCAGTAAGCCTCCCAATGAAATAAATAAAGCGATAACCCAGGCAAAATTGGGGCGCTTGATAAAAAACTGCGACATCTTTTTTCCTCTGATAATGAAGAAGAAAATTTATTGGGCTTCAGGTTCGAAGACAGTACTTCCTGGCATTAGAGACGAAATGCCACCAGTGACAACTTTATCTCCGGCTTCTAAACCGGTTTTTATTTGCCATTTAGTGCCATGCATGATGCCCAGCTCAACAGAAGTAAGATGAGCAGTATTATCTGAGTCTATGGTCCAGACACTGCTCTCTCCCTTATTACTAAACTGTACAGCACGCTGGGGTATTAAAATTGCAGCGGCAGTTTCTGCCTGGGGTACTTTTACCCGCACGTACATACCAGGCAGCAATAAGTTCTCAGGATTTTCAAATACTCCGCGCAGGGTTATCTGTCCGGTGCTACGTTCAACAGTGATATCGCTGAACAGCATATCTCCCTGAGCCTCATAGCGGGTTCCTTCAATAGCCGCTGTCAGTTTTTTATCTGTGTTACCTGAGAATTGTTCGCTCTTGAGTAATTGCTGTAACTCTAAAGCTTTGGCGACGGGTTGGGCAAAATCGATATAAACCGGATTCAGCTGTTGTATAGTAGCCAGCAATGTTGCTTCTCCCTGCCCAACTAATGCCCCCTCAGTAACCAGAGCTCGCCCGATACGACCTGATATAGGCGCTGTGACTGATGTATATCCCAGATCCAGTCTGGCACGTTCAACAGCAGCTGCAGCTGAACGTACAGCTGCTTCCGTACTACGGAGTTCTGCTATGGCACTGTCTAAGTCTTGCTGGCTGATCGCTCCAATTTTAGCCAGTGGCTCGTAACGCTTTACTCTGGCCTGTGCATTGAGTAATTCAGCTTCAGCTTTGGCTTGTTCTCCTTCTGCGCTGGCAAGTGCAGCTTTCAGTGGTGCGGGGTCAATCTGAAATAACACATCGCCGGCTGAAATATCTGCGCCTTCCTGAAAATACCGTTTAGTAATAATACCTGCGACCCGAGCCCTGATTTGAGCTACACGTACAGGTTCAACTCTGCCTGGTAAATTACTTACCAGAGATAATGGTTCTGTTGTCACGATGAAAGTTTGGACCGGAACAGGCCCGGTTTCATAACTGCCGGCAGGCTCCGGATCTGCACACCCGGCTATTGTTAATGTGCTTGCCAGCAGCATAACAGAGGTTATTTTTCGGCGATTAAACGGCTGATTCATGGCTCACCTTGCTTGTGTTATTTCATTAAAGGTGCAAATGATACACTTTAAATCAAAATGAGACAATAATGTCTCATTTGACGCGGGCGATTCTAAGGTGCAAAATAGCGTAATAGGTTTACTAATAGTGAGGTTATCTATGCGGCAGGATGATAACTTATTAAGAAATTTGGCCATTATTATGGTTGAGCGCCCCCGCTCAACGCTTAAAGAGCTGGCTGAGGCTGTAGGAGTTAGCCGGGCTACTCTGCACCGTATGTTTGGCACCCGGGATCATATTGTTGAAAAGATTAATGAATATGGTGTTCAGGTGTTATCGCAAATCGCCCGTACAATTTCTGCACAAGCTGCTGAGGAAAAAGCTATCTCTGTTCATTCACTGATTAATATGCATTTGGAACACAGAGAGGTACTTGTTTATCAGATGTTTCAATATAAACCAGATACCTGCTCAATAGAGGAAGATACCTGGCAGTTATATAATAATACGCTGGATAATTTTTTCCTGAACGGACAGCAATCCGGTGTATTTCGGATTGATATTAAGGCTGCTGCACTTACCGAGTACTTTGTCTCACTGATTTATGGCACTGTTGATGCCGAGCGGCGTGGCAGGCTGGCAAATGCTGAATCAACAAAGCTGCTTGAGAGCTTTTTCCTTAAAGGTAGCGGCAACATATAGTTACTATAAAAAGTAAGGGGCTTAAAGCCCCTTACTTATTGCTTTCATATATGATCAGACCGCGACCGTTTTTACAGAGACTTCCACTTTGCTGATACGATTGTTTTCAATTTCTTTTACCTGGAAAATCAGATCACCTTTTTCTACCGCTTCATTCACTTGCGGTATATAACCCAATGCTTCCAGAATAAGGCCCGCGACACTGACATAGCCCTCATCATTTTCGCCAATCAGGTCACTAACGTTCATTTCAAGCTGCAACTGGTGTAAATCTGTTGCGCCATCAACCAGCCAGCTGGCATCTGATATTTTCTGAATATCCGGGACTTCGTCAACATCCGGGAATTCTCCGGCAATCGCTTCGAAAATATCCAGAGGCGTTACCACCCCCTGCACAGAGCCAAAAGTATCAATAACCATTGCCATGCCTGCTTTAGACTGACGCAGAATCTTCATTACCTGCAGAATGTCCAGTTGGTCAGACACAAAGATAGGCCGGTTTTTCTGAAGAATATCTTCCAGGCTGGTTTCCTGTTCCAAAGCATCCAGAAGATCTTTGGTACGAACAACAGAAATAACCTTATCCAGCTCCTCTCTGCACACAGGATACAAACTATGCGGTACAGCCAGTAATTCTTCCCGGATTTTATCTTTAGCATCGCTGATATCAATCCAGGCTACATCGCTGCGTGGGGTCATGATGCCTTTGATTGAACGCTCAGCAAGTGCCAGAACACCACCAATCATATAGCGCTCTTCATCTGCAAAAGTTTTCTCTGTTTCATTCTGAGTATCTGCAACCACTTCACTCTGTGGTTTGCCACCAATCATTTTCAGAATTGCATCAGCTGTCCGTTCACGCATAGGCAGCTTTTGCTCATTTTTCAACGAGTTTCTTTTAGCAATCTGGTTTATGGCTTCGATCAGAATTGAGAAACCGATAGCCACATACAGATAAGCTTTCGGGATTTTCAGGCCAAAACCTTCAGCAATCAGGCTGAAACCTATCATCAGCAGGAAGCTTAGACACAAAATAACAATCGTAGAATGCTTATTAACAAACTCAGTCAGTGGTTTTGATGCGATCAACATGACTGTCATTGCGATTACTACAGCAGTGACCATCACATAAATGTTATCAACCATACCAACTGCCGTAATGACAGCATCCAGAGAGAAAACAGCATCCAGAATAACTATCTGTACTACGACAGCCCAGAAACCGGCATAAATAGGATTTTTGTTTTCTACATGAACCTTGCCTTCCATTTTTTCGTGCAGTTCCATGGTGGCTTTGTACACCAGGAATAAACCGCCCAGCAGCAAGATCAGTTCCCGGCCAGAGAATGAAAGCTCGCCAAGATAGAATAATGGTGTTGTCAGGGTTACCATCCAGGAAATGGTCATGAGCAACCCAAGGCGCATGATCAGGGCCAGAGATAAACCGATAATTCTGGCTTTATCTCTTTGATGTGGCGGTAATTTGTCAGCCAGGATGGCAATAAAAACCAGGTTATCGATACCCAGAATAACTTCCAGCAGTATCAGGGTTAATAGCCCGGCCCAGATTGAAGGATCAGCTAAAAATTCCATTTAGTTGCATCCTTCCGAATGTGGTTGTACAGATATGTAATAAGTGAAGCAATGAAGATCTTTTGATATGCATAAGTTACGTCTTCGCGAAGCATCCATAAAAGTTAAGGATTGTCCTACCTCTAATTAGTTTAACCATGGCAAAAGCGGTGCTTTTTAATAAAGCATACTCTGCAGGCTATCTTATATAGCGATATTCGGAAAATATCAATAACCCCCCTTCATGATAAATAAGGTTCTGAATTGACACATGCTTATAGGCAGCCTAGTTTTTTGGTGGAGAAAACCGAATCCGCAATTGTGGAGAAAGCCTGGTGCTGCGAAATCTTTATGAAAAAATTCAGCGATTTATACCGCTGGCCGGATTATTAATATTAGCTGCAGCGTTCTGGCTGATTCATCATGAAATTCATGCCTATCACTGGACTGAAATAAGCTCTGCTGTCAGAGATATTCCCATCACTATTGTTTTTTTTATGGTCGTGCTGACGTTACTGGGATATGTGTTGCTTAGTTTCTACGACCGGCTTGGCCTGGAATACGCCAGAGAGAACGTTGCCAGAGGCAGAGTTTTACTTACTGCATTTATTGGGTATGCGTTGAGTAATAACGTAGGCTATTCCCTTTTATCCGGAGGTACTATCCGTTATCGTTTTTACTCAGCATGGGGGGTTCCGGGCAGTGCTATTGCCAGAGTCATGCTATTCGGTACCCTGACTTATTTTATCGGTGCTCTGACTCTTATTGCAGGTTCAGCTGTTTTTGCGCCTTCCGGGCTTAAATTGCCGGGTGTGTTGCCGCAGGTTTTGCCAATGCTGGCGTTGGGTATTCTTGCTATCTGGTGGATAGCAGTATTATTTTTGCGTAATACGTTACAAAGACAAACATCTATTCCAGCTCCCTGGCTGGCTTTGCGTCAGACGCTGGTTGCTGTTGCCGATTTACTAACCGCATCACTGGTATTGTATCTGCCACTATTTCACTATACCGGGATGCCATTTGAGTCTTTTCTGCTGATTTATATCAGTGCCCAGCTGGCAGGCATTTTAAGCCAGGTGCCAGGAGGAATTGGCGTATTTGAAGCCTCTTTTCTTTATCTCTGCGCTGAGCAATATCCTTCATCGCATATTTTTGCTGCGTTGCTGGCATATCGTGCAATTTACTATTTACTGCCGCTGGTTATGGCTGGTTGCACTATGGCTGTATATGAATATAAGGCAGGTACGTTAAATACGGTTAAAACCAGAGCCAAGAGTATCTCCGGTATTATTCCACAGCTATTTGCGGTATTACTGTTGCTGGCTGGCGGTATTCTGCTTTTTTCAGGTGCAACACCGGCAACAAGTGTAAACCGGCTACATCATTTTATGCCGTTATCTGTGCTCGAGCTATCGCACTTTATTGGCAGCATCGCAGGGGTATTGATGCTTTTCCTCGCTCATGCTGTGTGGCGCAGGCTTGATTCTGCCTACATCGTCACTATCGTGGTGCTGGGGATTGGGATTTGCTCTTCTTTGCTTCGGAGCAATATATTTGATGTCATTATCCTGTGCATTCTGTTAGCTGCTTTTATCCCTGCCCGGCGTCATTTTTTCCGGACATCTGCGCTGCTTGCCAAGGGATTGCCGGGAAGCTGGTTTATTGTTGTTCTGGCTATTACGGGAAGCTCTGTCTGGCTGGGATTTTTTTCATATAAGCATACTGAATATGCCAGTGAATTATGGTGGCAGTTTTCATTGCATGGTGATGCCTCTCGTTTTCTGAGATCGCTGGTTGGGATAGCTGTTTTGTTTATTGCTTTGTTATTTCACCGGTTACTTAGCCGAACTGTGCATGCACTGATGTTGCCAGCACAGGCAGAGCTTGATAAGGCTGATACTATTATCCGCCTTATGCCAGAAACGGAACCGCATCTTGCTTTAATGGGCGATAAATACCTGTTCTGGAGTAAAAGCGGTAGTAGTTTCCTGATGTTCGGAACTACAGCCGGTTATTGGATTGTGATGGGTGATCCTGCTGGTAATGATGACGAATTTGAAGAGCTTATCTGGAATTTCCGTGAGGCAGCAGATTATAACGGTGCAAAAACAGCATTCTATCAGGTGAGTGTTCATCATTTGCCGTTATATATTGATATGGGTTTTTCACTGATAAAACTAGGAGAAGAGGCTCGGGTCTTATTAACCGATTTCAACCTTGAAGGCCGGAAAAAACAAAGCCTGCGACATAGCTATAATAAAAATCAGAAAGAAGGCTTGTATTTTGACGTAATACCAGCGAGCAAAGTGCCGGATATTCTGTCAGAGCTACAGGTTATTTCTGAACTGTGGCTTCAGGATAAAAAAACGCGGGAAAAACGTTTTTCTCTGGGGTACTTTCATAACGATTACCTTAGTCGATGTAGTATCGCGGTACTGCGTAATGGTGAACAAAAAATAATTGCTTTCGCCAATTTATGGCAAACAGAATTAAAAAAAGAAATTTCTGTAGACTTAATGAGATATGACCCTGCTGCACCATCCGGTGTAATGGAATTTTTGCTACTTTCTGTAATGTTTTGGGGGAAATCTCAGAATATTGAGTGGTTCAATCTGGGAATGGCTCCATTGTCAGGGCTGGAAAAGCACCCGCTGGCGCCTTTATGGCATAAGATAGGTAATAAAGTTTTTCATATGGGCGGCGAGTTTTATAATTTTGAAGGGCTATATCATTATAAAAATAAATTTGAGCCTGTATGGACACCGCGTTATCTGGCTGTGCCCGCCGGGTTGTCTGCCCCAGCAGTTTTACTGGCAGTGACAAAGCTGATTTCCGGGGGATTAAAAGGGATAGTATTGAAATAGTTAAACAGCCCGGTATTCATACCGGGCTGTTGCAGTACTTTATTTTTTCGCATCAATCCATAAATTAACACGTCTTTCCAGTACTTCCAGTGGTAAAGCTCCACCACCCAGCACCGTATCGTGGAATTCCCGGATATTAAATTTATCGCCCAGCTCCTGCTCTGCTTTATGACGTAATTCCTGAATCTTAATCATGCCAACTTTATAAGCGGTTGCCTGACCAGGCCAGACAATGTAACGCCTGACTTCAGAAACCACAGCCCCTTCTGCAACTGGGGTTTTATCTTTGAAATAATCTATAGCCTGTTGTTCTGTCCAGCCTTTTGCATGCAAACCGGTATCGACGACAAGACGTACAGCACGCCACATCTCAGTTACCAGCCGGCCAAAGTCTGAATACGGGTTTTGATAGGCTCCCATTTCTTTTGCCAATAGCTCGGAATAAAGTGCCCAGCCTTCAATATAGGCAGTAAAATGAGCCTGAGTGCGGAAAGTCGGAGTATCTGTCAGTTCCTGAGCGATAGATATCTGCATGTGGTGGCCCGGATTACCTTCATGATAGGCAATCGCCTCCATTTCATTTTTGGGCATGGACTTCATATCTGACAAATGTGCGTAATACACTCCTGGTCTGGAACCATCCGGAGATCCGGGGAAATAATGCTGAGCAGCGCCCGGTTGCTCGCGGAATGCTTCTACCCGTTTTACTACCAGACCAGCTTTAGGCAAAATACCAAAATACTGAGGTAATTTCTCATTAATAAAGTCAAGATAACGGGTTGAATCATCTATATATCCCTGACGACCTTCGTCAGTGTCCGGATAGAAAAACTGATTATCTGTCCGGATAAAATCAAAAAACTCATG
Organism: uncultured Pseudoalteromonadaceae bacterium; assembly: GCA_964643585.1. Classification (GTDB taxonomy): domain Bacteria; phylum Pseudomonadota; class Gammaproteobacteria; order Enterobacterales; family Alteromonadaceae; genus Alishewanella. The sequence goes on along the minus strand of CAZXTH010000042.1, from coordinate 5,802 downwards.
CAATGAACCTTTGAAACCCACTTTATCTTTTATCGCCTGCATTTCAGTGGTCAGACGCTCAACCTCCTGTAATCCCAGCTGGTGAATTTCATCAGCTGTCATTTGTGTGGTCGTAGATGTCTTCAGGCGATAGTTATAAAAAGCTTCTCCTTCCTGTTGTTTCCAGACTCCGTTTGCCTGCTCATCTGTATTCGGTAAATCTGCTTCAAACCAGGCTTTAAGTGCACTATAAGAAGGCAAGAAATGATTTTTCAGCGCGGTTTCAGCTGCTTTTTGCAACTCTGCTGCCTGCTCATTACTGATCTTATCGTTGGTCTGCAGTGCAGCTATTTTAGACTTGGCATCTGCCCATAACGGAATATCCTGCTCAGTATCAGTAAAAGGTGCACCTGTAGTCAGATTATCAATTTGCTCCATAATGCCTTCGTAAGCAAAACGTGGCGCTCTGACTCCGTTCTCGGCATTCTGTTTTACCTGAGGAAGTAATTGCTGAATCGCACGGCCGGATTGTTCTATCCGTGAGATATAAGCCTGCATGTCATTCAGATCATCTACTTTATGGAAATTCATCAGAATTTGGGGAAACAAAGCATGTAGCCCCTGCATATGATCAAATACGTAAGCATGCTTGCGATACTTATCTGCTTCGGCCTGCATGTTGTACTGGTAAATCCAGATATCGTATGAGATCTGACCTTCATCTGTCAGTTTGCTGTAATCAAATTGTGATTTCAGTTCTTCGACACTGGCCGCATACCATGCCAGCTGCTTTTGTTGAGCTTCTATCGATACATCATCTATCTGATCATATTTATCTTTGCGCCCAAGAAATGTCATTTGCAGCGGACTTTGCTGCAATTGTTCTTCATACTTGGTTTCAAACCATTGATTGAGACGTTCTGTTTCGGAGAGTTGCTGCTGAGTGGTTTGCGTGTCAACCGTGGTTACTGATGAGTCGGAAGCTGGGGTGCAGCCGGCAAGAACGCCGGCTACCAATATGGCAAGCAGGGACTTATGCATTACTTTTCCTTATTATCAGAATAATGTTAGTCCCAGCCTACCCCGTCACAATTGTTTCGTCTATAAACAGAATGTAAGAAAACTTTTCCTAATCAGGCACTCACCCGCTTATACTGGCGGTATTTCGGTGTCCAGAAGTTATCTTCTATCCTTGCTCGCAGCACTTCATCATCCAGCTCCAGAGCCAAACCTTCTTTCTGTGCTGTTTTAGCAACTGCAAAAGCAATTTTTTTGCTCAATTCTGCCAGCTCTGTAAACGGAGGTAATAATGAACCTTTGCCGGTATTGGCCAGTGGCGATGCTTCAGCTAATGTTTTACTGGCAGCGCGTAACATTTCATCGCTGATAAGTTTTGCTTTTACTGCAATAACACCAAGGCCGATCCCTGGGAAAATGTAGCTGTTATTACATTGGGCAATCGGATAAACCTTGTCGCCATAGCTAACAGGTTTAAATGGGCTGCCAGTCGCAATAATCACATCACCTTCGGTCCATTCAATAACCTGCTCAGGCTTTGCTTCAACCTGTCTTGATGGATTACTCAGAGGGAAAATAATCGGTGTATCGCACTGTTTCTTCATAGTGCGGATAACCTGCTCAGTAAATAGCCCCGCCTGCCCTGAAACGCCAATCAGTACACCCGGGCTGGCACAGTGAATAACATCCAGTAAAGTTGGGTATTCACCACTGAAACTCCAGTCCGCAATAGCTGATAATGGCTGTGCCAGTACCTGCTGGAAGTCTCTTAGTTCCGGCATATTTTCTGTCACAAGGCCAAAGCGATCAATCATAAAGATCTGGCTGCGGGCTTGCTGTTCGCTGATACCTTCAGCCGTCATCTGGCTGATTATCTGTTCAGCAATACCACAACCTGCAGAACCAGCACCTACGAAGACCACTTTCTGCTCTGACAGTTTTGAGCCTTTACTGCGACAGGCCGCCAGCAAGGTTCCAACTGTCACCGCTGCGGTTCCTTGAATATCATCATTAAAACAGCAGACTTCGTTACGGTAACGCTGCAGTAATGGCATGGCATTAGGTTGGGCAAAATCTTCAAACTGAATAATAGTATCCGGCCAGCGACGCTTGACGGCTTTAATAAACAAGTCAACAAACTCGTTATATTCTTCCTGCCCTATACGCTTCTGGCGTAATCCCATATACATAGGATCATTCAGTAGTTTTTCGTTATTGGTACCCACATCCAGAATTACCGGCAGTGTGTAAGCAGGGCTG
>CAZXTH010000042.1:0-3536 GCA_964643585.1 uncultured Pseudoalteromonadaceae bacterium | reverse complement strand
GCAAGCTTTCTCTTTATACCGCCTGTGGTGGTATAAAGAGAAAGCTTGCCGATAGAAATACCCATACCGCCAATACCCTGGTCACCAAGACCCAGAACCCTTTCTCCGTCAGTAACTACGATAACTTTTACTTTACGCTTGGTTGCATTACGCAGCACGTCGTCCAACTGATAGCGATCGTGGTAGCTGATAAACAGCCCCCTGGCACTGCGGTAAATATCAGAAAACTGCTCGCAGGCATCACCCACTGTAGGTGTGTAAATGATAGGAATCATTTCTTCCAGATGCTGTTGCAGTAAACGGTAGAACAGTGTTTCGTTATTATCCTGAATAGCACGTAAGTAGATATGCTTATTAATTGGCTCTTCAAAAGAACTGTACTGCATATAAGCCCGTGCAACCTGCTCTTCGATAGTTTCATAAATTGGCGGTAACAAACCGGTCAGGTTAAAAGCGGCTCTTTCCTCTTTGGTAAAAGCGCTGCCTTTATTCAGTAATGGCGTTTCCAGCAAAGCTGGTCCTGCGTAGGGGATGTACAGGGAAGATTTTTTCATTCTACTGCTCGCAACTGATGTACAGAGTTATTTTATCGATAAACTAATTAATATATGGTGCTGATATTGGGGTTCAAAACAGACAGCAGAAACACCCCTTCGGTATTGCAGAAATCCAGCGCTTTCAGCATATCCTGCATAGTCAGATCCAACAGTTCTATAGCAAAAGGATCAATCAGCGTTCTGGTATTGTAAAACTCGGGATGCTGATTAACCAGAGCTAACCTGACAGCAAGGTATAGAATCAGTTGTTCAGGTTGCTTCTGATTGAACTGTGTATCGTGCTGTAAAGCCAGCGGCGCAGCTATGGTGTCAGGTATCTGCCACAAATGCAATAATTCAGCGCCGCAACTGGCATAAGTGAATCCCAGCACATTCTGTTGCCTTTGCCAGGGCGTTTCGGTTTGATTATACCACTGACACTGGTGTGCCTGCCTGGCATTCACATGTAGTACGACCAGTTCACCTATGTTATGCAGTAAACCGGCAACATACAGTCGGTCAGGTTGTTTAAGCTGGCAACGGCCGGCAAGATAGCGCGCAATCAGAGCAGCATTAATACTCTGTTCCCAAAAGCGCTGAATGTCGATTGCTGCAGTATCAACTTTACTGCAAGCTGTACTTATACCGATGCTAAGCAACAAGCTGTATATCTGCTCTTTGCCCAATACCAGTAATGCTCTGCTAATTGTATCAACCGGGGAAGAAAGATTATAAATACTGCTGTTCGCCAGTTTTAGTAGTTTTGCAGTCAGTACCGGATCAAGCTGAATAACTTCGCCAACCTCATTAAGGCTGGCAGTATCTGAGTCCATCAGTTGTTTGACCCGCAGGTAACTAGCCGGCAGAGCAAACAAGCTTGCTACATCTCTGGCATATTCAAAAGCGTCCATTTGGATCAGGTTTTCTCCGGTTATTTGCTGAGGCGTTAAAATGCCATCCGACCCTGTTATTTTACAGGCAGGCAACAGAGAAAGCTTAGTGTTTTCTGACAGACTGTATAATCAATGCGATTATTTTATGTGAAGGATGCTTTAAGGTGTTTTCAGAGTATTAAAATGACACCTCACCTGTTAACAAACCATGTAAGAGAACAGATTCAATACAAGAACAGCAGCTCTGTTCGAACTGCTGTTTCTGGAGAAGGATCAGGCAATAAGGCTACGTAACATCCAGGCATTTTTCTCATGCACAGTCATACGCTGAGTTAATAAATCCAGAGTCACTTCGTCAGCTGCATCATCTGCTATTTTAACAAGAGAGCGTGCGGTTTTAGTTACTGCTTCCTGCCCTTTCACCAGATCTTTAATCATCTCTTCCGCAGTAGGAATACCATCAGCTTCTTTTATACTGGTCAGTTTTGCATATTGCTTATATGAACCTGGAGCAAACTCATCCAGAGCACGAATACGTTCTGCAATATCGTCAACTGCAACAGCCAGCTCGGTATACTGGGTTTCAAATAAAGTATGCAGTGTCTGGAACATTGGGCCTGTAACATTCCAGTGATAGTTATGTGTCTTCAGATAAAGTGTATAACTGTCGGCGAGTAATACAGATAAGCCATCAGCGATAGCTTTACGTTGGCTTTCATCAATACCGATATTAATTTTCATAGCAGATCCTTAAAAGTTAACACGAAGGCTGTATCTCAACATAGCATAAAACAGCCACAGCCGTGATGTAAGTGGAACGACTACAGAAAGATATGGGGACATCCATATAAAAATCAATGATGAGATGAACCGGGCTGGCAAAACAGCCAGCCCGGTGGCTTTTATTTTGCCATCTGAATGGCAAGGTACTCTTCATAGGAACCAACGAAGTTACGGATATCTTTGTCGGTAATTTCAATAATGCGGCTTGCCAGACTGGATACAAATTGTCTGTCATGACTAACAAACAATAATGTCCCTTTATAATGCTCCAGTGCCAGATTCAGTGACTCGATAGACTCCATATCCAGGTGGTTGGTCGGTTCATCCATGATCAGAATATTTGGCCGCTGTAGCATAAGCTTACCAAATAACATCCGTCCTTTTTCTCCACCGGATAATACTTTTACTGATTTGCGGATATCATCCTGGGAGAATAACAACCGCCCTAAGATACCTCGTACAGCCTGATCGTCATCTGATGGCTGACGCCACTGAACCATCCAGTCAAACAAACTCAGATCTTCACTGAACTCATGGGCATGGTCCTGAGCATAATAACCAATAGCAGCATTTTCAGACCATTTCACCATGCCTGATTCTGGTGTCAGATCACCAACCAGACATTTCAGCAATGTAGACTTACCGATACCGTTAGCTCCCAGAATGGCGACTTTTTCACCGACTTCAATAGTCATTCCAAGGTTTTTTAACAGTTTTAAATCACCAAAGCTTTTATTCAGCCCTTCTACTTCCAGTGCCAGGCGGTATAGCTGTTTTTGTTGTTCAAAACGTATAAACGGATTAACCCGGCTGGAGGCTTTAACCTCTTCCAACTGGATTTTATCAATCTGTTTTGCACGTGAGGTCGCCTGTTTTGCTTTAGATGCATTGGCAGAGAAACGGCTTACGAAAGTCTGTAGTTCTGCTATCTGTGCTTTTTTCTTGGCATTATCTGCCAGCAAGCGTTCACGGGCCTGAGTGGCAGCAAACATATATTCGTCATAATTACCCGGATATAAGCGCAACTCACCATAATCCAGATCGGCCATATGAGTACAGACGCTATTAAGGAAATGGCGGTCATGCGAGATGATGATCATCGTACTGTTTCGTTCGGTCAGTACGTTTTCCAGCCACCGGATAGTATTAATATCCAGGTTGTTGGTTGGTTCGTCCAGCAACATAATTTCCGGCTCGGCAAACAAAACCTGTGCCAGCAATACCCGTAATTTAAAGCCTGGTGCAATAGCAGACATTGGTCCAAAATGTTGTTCAACCGGAATACCAACCCCGATGAGTAATTCACCGGCACGGGATTCAGCAG
>CAZXTH010000041.1:502-14652 GCA_964643585.1 uncultured Pseudoalteromonadaceae bacterium | reverse complement strand
GGTTGCCCCAGGCGACGGCCAGATAACGTTTTTGTACCTGGCGGCTGGCAAATTGCTGCTTAAGGGCAATTTCTGCTTTTTTACGCAGGGCAATAACGACAATACCAGAGGTTGCCAAATCAAGCCGGTGAACCAGCCTTGCCAGCGGAAACTGCTGTTGCACCCGGCTAAGCAGGCTGTCAGCAAGATGTTCGCCTTTACCGGGGCAGGTGAGTAAACCACTGGGTTTATTCAATACAATAATATCTTTATCCTGATGCAGGATTTCCAGTGGAGACTGTGGCGGCTGATAGTGAAATGGTTTGGTCATAGGTAAGGCGTATAGACGTTTCATGGCCTGTTACTTTAAAGCGCGAAGCTTACTGCATTTCGTTTACAGGCTCAAATGCGGCATAATAGCTCATCGCTGTTAATCAGGAATCAGCTTACTCTAAGCTAACCGTTGAAGGCATGGATGCCTGAATCGAGCCCCCAAGGAAGGGTTTACGGTGTGTTAGTGTGAGTAAGGTGATGGATGTTTAACCTGAACTGATTATATTCGTCTACAGCTACTTCGCTGGATAAATACGGAACCCTTATGTCTGATATTGCTGACCTGCATATTTTACCAGCAACCTCTGAACCTTATCGCATTGTTTATCAGGATGATACCGTGCTGGTAGTGGATAAACCCAGCGGGCTGCTGACCGTGCCGGGGCGCCACCCCCAGAACCAGGATTGCCTGATCAGCCGGGTGCAACGGGAGTTTATGACTGCAGCTGTAGTACACCGGCTGGATTATGATACATCGGGTCTGGTAGTGTTGCCATTAACCCGCAAAGCCTTGTCGGATATCAGTAAACAGTTTCAGGCCCGTACCATAGAAAAAAGCTATATTGCAGTGGTAGACGGCATTATGCATCAGGCTGAAGGTGTGATTAATCTACCTATAGCCGCCGATCCGGAAAACCGGCCAAAATATAAAATCTGCCCGCAGGGCAAGGCTTCTGTTACCGAGTTTCGTTTATTGAGTACTGATCTTGAACGGCAGCAAAGCCGGGTGCAGTTATATCCGGTAACCGGGCGCTCTCATCAGTTACGCCTGCATTTATTGTCTCAGGGGCACCCGATAGCAGGAGATACACTCTATGCACCTGAAGCGGTAAAACTGGCATCTCCGCGTTTATTACTGCATGCAATGGAAATTACTTTTCAGCATCCGTTAAACGGTAACCTACTGAATTTACGCGCTGAACCTCCATTCTGAGCATAGGCGGAGCATGGTATGGCTGATAGACTTAGGCAACTTTTCTGATAACAAACATAAAAACGGGTAGCAAATGAAATATCTATTTTCACTGGTTCTGTTGTGTGGGTCACTGCTCTTCTCAGTGAATGCTGCACAGTCTGAAGCCGGTAAAGTGCTGTATCTTGGTCCTTTACCTCATCTTGAATCTGCGGTGTTACAACAAAGTGGTAAGGCGGATGGGATCCGTCAGAGTTTGCTGGCACAGTTAGAACAGCAAGCTGTTCCTGTTGCCGGTGATAAAGTGTCGCTATTTGGCAGCACAATCAGCTGGCGGGAAATGACACCTGCAGTTGCTGCTGATGCTGGCCCTGGGGTATGGTTTGTGCAGTTACAGCATGACCGTTGGTGGCAGGCCCGGTTAACAGTGGACGGGCTGGCATCACCTGTAGCTTACCTTAATTATCGTAAGCTGGATTCTGTGAGTAATCAGACGCTTAAAGCAGCAGCGGGTTATCAGCAACTGGTATTGTTTACTGATGGTGTAGCAAAAAACGATAAGGCTCAACCGGTTAAGCTGCAGCTGACTGCAGATGAACAACCAGCCGCTTTTGTGCTGACTGCAAAAGAAACCGTTAACAACCGCTTGCTGACGAATGCAGAAACCATTACACAACTGGCATTATCTGACGATGGAGCCATGGCCCTGCTGGGATTTTCAGCCCGTAGTGATGTGGCAGACAAAAATCTGGTGCGGACAGAATTACGGGATGTGGCATCAAACAGTATAATTCAGAGCTGGCCACAACAGTCACTGAGACAACCACAGTTCAGTCCTGACGGCCAGTACCTGAGCTTTATTGCAGATAACAGCATTGAACTGCTGAATCTGCGTAACTGGCAGACACATACGCTGCTGGCTAACCAGAAAAACCTCGGCCAATATCGTTGGCTGCCTGACAGTAAATCTATTGTTTTCAGCTGGACTGTGCCATTTGATGCTAAAAATGCCAAAGCCAAAAGATACCGTGAAATGGAAGATCGCTGGCGTGGTTTCCGTGATATCAGCCGTTTGTACCAGGTTGATATTCAGAGTGGCTTTATCAGAACGCTGACTACTGATAGCAGTTCCAGTTTCCTGCAGGATATCCACGCTGATGGCAAAAAGCTGTTACTGACTCAACGGCGGTTTGCCCGCGAAGAAGCACCACACAGTAACACCTTTCTGGCGGAACTGGATCTGACCTCTCTGGATGTTCGTGAGATTGGCGAATATCGCTTTTTGAATCAGGTGCAGTATTATCAGAATCAATTGCTGGTACTGGCAGGCCCCAGTTTTGCTGACAATGCCGGCGTAACCCTGGCGGAAGGTACGCTGGCTAATGATTATGATGGTCAGCTGTATTTGATGTCGCTGGATGGTAAACAGGTAAAAGCGTTATCCAGAGAGTTTAAACCTGCGATTAATGATGTTCTGACGAACAAACGTGGCCAGATTCTGGTACAGGTAACAGAGCAGGATCGCAGCCTGTTGTATTACTACGACCTGAAAAAAGAGCGGTTTACCAAAACGCTGCATGGCCTGGATGTAACTGAACGGGTTGCGCTGGCAGGTAATGGTGATGCCACTGTGCTGGCTGTCGGAAGTACTGTATCGGCGCCACAACAGCTGGTTCAGGCTGACCGTGGCTCACGTAAAGCCCGTGTGTTATATAGCAGTGCCGAACAGTATAAACATGTCCGGCTCGGTGAAGTGAAAGATTATCAATTTACCAACAGTACTGGTGATATCATCGATGGCCGTTATTACCTGCCGCCGGATTTTGATGCCAGCAAAAAATATCCGCTTATTGTTTATTACTATGGTGGTACTACACCGGTAAATCGCCAGTTCACCGGGCGTTATCCGTTCCATCACTGGGCCGCAAATGATTATGTGGTTTATGTACTGCAACCAAGAGGTACGATTGGTTACGGTCAGGCGTTTTCGGCATTACACGTTAATGCCTGGGGAGATTATGCCGCAGACGATATTATTGAAGGCACTCACGCTTTTGTTAAAGCACATCCGTTTATAAACGAGCAGAAAATTGGCAATATCGGTGCCTCTTACGGTGGTTTTATGACCATGTATCTGGCAACGAAAACCGACTTATTTGCAGCATCGGTTTCTCATGCCGGTATCAGTTCCATCAGTTCATACTGGGGGCAAGGCTGGTGGGGCTTCGGTTATTCTGGCATTGCCAGCCGCGGCAGCTTTCCGTGGAATAACCGTGACCTTTATGTAGAACATAGTCCGCTGTTCAATGCAGATAAAGTGACGACACCACTGTTATTGATTACCGGTGATTCTGATGTCAATGTTCCTCCCGGAGAATCACACCAGATGTACACCGCACTTAAGCTGCTTGGTAAGGATGTTGCTCTGGTAGAAATCCCCGGGGAAGATCATCATATTATTGACCGCGAAAAACGCTATGTATGGTGGGATCATTTGCTTGGCTGGTTTGATTTTTACCTGAAAGACCAGCCAGCCTGGTGGGAAGATTTGAATAAGTGAGTGAGGTTATCAACCTGCAGCAACTGAGTGTCCGTTTCAGAAATGGATTTACACTCAGTGATATCAACTGGCATTTACAACATGGCCAGCACTGGGCTGTTACCGGTGCTAATGGTGCAGGGAAATCTGCTCTGGTAACACTACTGACAGCTTTTAATGGAGAGCAGCATGGTATTTCAGTGCTGGGCGGAAATAAAAGCAGCTTGTTGAGCCATGTCGGAGTTGTATCTGCGACAGAACTGCAATATTTGCTGGAACAGGAAAGGTTACGGTTTGACCGTGGGCAGCTGGATGATAGCCAGCAGGGAACCTGTGTGGCGGATATGCTGCAAAACGATAAAGCTGATCCGGTGTTGTTACAGCAGTTATTGCAGCAATTTGATATGGAAAAGTTGCTGTCCCGCAGCTTTAGATTGCTGTCCACCGGAGAGTTGCGCAAGTTGTTGCTGGTCAAAGCGTTAAGCTGCCGTCCGCAGTTACTTATTCTGGATGAACCCTTTGCCGGGCTGGATAAAAACACTGTTGCCGGGTTGCAGCATTTGCTGAAGCAGTGGCAATCAGTTTGCTGCATGGTGTTTGTTTGCGGGCAGTTGGATGATATTCCTGACTTTGTCACTGATCTGGCTTATATGGTAAAAGGCAGGTTGCAGCTGACTGCGCCATGCAATAAGCAGCAGTTGGCAGATTTACGGCAACTGATGCAGATGTCACTGGATGGGCTGGTATTGCCTGAGGCTGAGCCTCAGGTGGCTGCCTTACCGGCGGAGCAACCGCTGGTGGTGATGCAGCAGGTTACGATCAATTATCATGATATGCCGTTATTCAGACCTTTTAACTGGACTATTATGCCTGGCCAGCACTGGCAACTGAGCGGGCCAAATGGTTCAGGAAAAAGCAGCTTACTGGCGCTGATTACCGGTGACCATCCGCAATGTTATACCAATAACTTGCAGGTGTTTGGATTTCAGCGGGGTAACGGAGAAAGTATCTGGCAAATCAAGCAGCATATTGGCTATGTTTCCAGTGCGTTACAGCAGGATTATCGTATTCGCAGCAATGTACGGGATACCTTATTGTCCGGTTTTTATGACAGCATTGGCTTGTACCAGCAACCCACTGCAAAACAGCAGCAAATTGCAGAACAATGGCTGGCGTTACTGGCGATGGAACATCGTCAGTATGAAAGCTTTGCTGATTTGTCTTATGGTGATCAGCGGTTGATTCTGATTGCCAGAGCAATGATTAAGCAACCGGCATTACTGATTCTGGATGAACCTTGTCTGGGACTTGATGAACTTAACCGCAGAAAGGTACTGACGCTGACAGAATTAATCTGCCAGCAGGGTAACAGTACCGTATTGTATGTTAACCATCAGCCGGCAGAAAGAATCAGCGGTATCAGCCTGTATCTGGATCTGGCTGACTACCGGTCTTAAACGATAACTCCCCAATCTTTATATGCCTGCGCCGCCAGCTCCTCCCGGAAGGCCGGCGCAGCAATATCTATCAGAGCTTTTGCCCGCTCGGTCAGGCTTCTGGCCCGCAAGTTAGCAATGCCATATTCTGTAACGATATAGTGCACGTGAGCGCGGGTGGTAACAACACCTGCGCCAGGGGTTAACAACGAGGTAATTCGTGAAATAGTACCGTTTGCTGCTGTTGCTGGCAGGGCAATAATGGCCCGGCCGCCATCAGACAAGCCTGCTCCCCGCACAAAATCCATCTGACCGCCAACACCGGAGTAAATTTTTGTTCCCAGCGAATCGGCGCAAACCTGCCCGCTTAAATCTACCTGCAGCGCGCTGTTTATCGCGACGACCTGCGGGTTACTGCGGATAACAGCCGTATCGTTGGTATAGGCTACATCAAGAAATACCACTTCCGGGTTATCATCAACAAAGTCGTACAGTTTCTGGCTGCCCATTGCAAAGGTTGTCACGATTTTACCACGGTGCTTATTTTTATTGCGGTTGGTTACAACACCTTTTTCAAGCAATGGCAGCACACCATCAGAAAACATTTCAGTATGAATACCCAGATCCCGGTGGTTATGCAGGTAGCCCAGCGTCGCATCAGGGATAGCCCCAATTCCCATTTGCAGGCAGTCTCCGTCGCGGATCAGGCTGGCAACATGGCGGCCGATTTTCATGGTTGTTTCATCTTGTCTTGCAGGAAGATGCTCTGGAATAGGCGCTGCATGTTCAAAATAGTGATCAATATCCCGCAGGTGAATAAAAGAGTCGCCATGCGTTCTGGGCATCAGCGGGTTAATCCAGGCAATCCGTTTTTTGGCTGTCTGAACAGCGGCTTTGGTCGCTTCAACAGAAACCCCAAGGCTGCAAATACCGTGTTTGTCAGGTGGCGATACCTGAATTAATGCAGTATCCAGCGGTTGGTCGCCACTGCGGAACAGTTTAGGAATTTCAGACAGAAATATAGGAACGTAATCTGCCAGACCATTTTGCACAGCATTACGGGTAGCGCTGCCAATAAAAAATGCCCGTTGCCGTAAGTGGCCGTGTAATTGCGGGTTGCTCAGTATTTCACTGTGTTCAGTGTGTAATTGCAGCAAAGTCAGGTTTTTACGCTGCATCGCCAGGTCGGCCAGTGCATGTAACGACAGATAAGGAGTGGCAGCCATAGAATGGCACCAGATATTTTCGTTATCGCCAATAACACTTAATGCCTGACTGGCACTATCAAAACGCATACTTAATTCTCCCGGTTGATTTTGTTCAGTCTAGCAATAATCCGGTAGCTAATATGTGACAAGGCTCAAAGTTAGGGCCTGTTAAGATCAATGGAGCGCTGTTTCTGGTAATTGTTAAGTACAACGGTCAGCAGCCATAGCAGCAGGCCGCTAATCACACCATAAAGATGAGCATCTATTGCAACACTGGCATTGATTAACTTTTCCAGCTCCGGGTCTGGCCCTTGCCATTGTTCGTAACTTACTTTGATTAATAAGCCTGCCAACAACAACCAACCGGTACGTTGTTTTTGCTGAATATCAACACAGGCTCCCCAGGTCAGCAGGGCATGCAAGACACCGGATAAACCAACATAGTGCTGCATGTACGGCGAGAACCAGTAAATTGCCAGGCTGATAAACAGTGCGCTGAACGTGAACTGCCACCAGAATGGCAGGTAGCGGCTATAGGTTCCGTGCAGGCTTAATGCCAGCAAAAGTGCAGCTGCATTCATCAACAGGTGCCAGTGGTTAGTGTGCAGTAAATGTGCTGTCAGTAAGCGCCATAATTGCCATTGGCTGATATCGGTACGCTGATACTCCAGCAGATTTCCCAGATAATCGGGTAATAAAAAAAGTAATGTCATCAGCAGTAGGCAAACAAGGTAAGGAACGCTGGAACGTAAACCGGTAGATGTCAGCACAATACGGGCTCATCAGATTAAACAGGGAGCCTATGCAATACGATCTGTGGAGAAAGATCAAGTTAAACTGTAGTAAGTCTGTGAGTGGTTCTAAGTTAGCGCCAAAGGTGATTGATCTTCCTGTTCAAACTCAGTAGGGTTGAAGTGTTAACAGGAGTCTGAGCAATATGAAATTATTCCGCAGTAATGTGCGATTCACTGTGCTAAGCACGGCGCTGGCACTGAGTCTGGTTGTACCCTCATGGGCTGATACACCAAAACAGGAACAAAGAGAGCCGGAAGCGGCCACCGGGCGCTTTCAGCAGCAGCTGGCAGAAACTAAGCATTATATGGTGTCGGCTGCCCATCCACTGGCGGTGGAAGCCGGAACACGTATTCTGGCTCAGGGCGGGAGTGCTCTTGATGCTGCAATAGCAACCCAGCTGATGCTGGGGCTGGTTGAACCGCAAAGTTCAGGGATTGGTGGCGGAGCATTCATTTTACACTGGCAGAAAAAACAGCAGAAACTGACAACCTTTGACGGACGTGAAACAGCGCCTGCGGCGGCGGCTCCTGACTTGTTTTTTGAAAATGGCCAGGCTCAGAGTTGGCGCGATGCTTATGTTGGCGGTAAATCAGTTGGTGTGCCGGGAGTGCTGAAAGCGCTGGCTCAGGCTCATGAGCAATATGGAAAACTCCCTTGGGCTACATTATTTGAATTTACTGTTGAAACTGCAGAAAAGGGCTTTCCGGTATCTCAACGTACCGCCAGACAACTGGAACTAGGCTGGAACAGCGGCCTGAAAACATTTACTGCATCTAAAGAGTATTTCTACCCGCATGGAAAGGCTTTGCCGCAAGGCTCATTACTGAAAAACCCAGCATATGCTGCTTTATTGCAACGTATTGCGGCTGAAGGTGTCAGTGCCTTCTATGAAGGTGATAATGCCCGGGCTCTGGTTGAAACAGTACAGCAAGCACCGGTAAATGCCGGGAAGATTTCATTAAACGATTTGGCTGCCTATCGGGCAGCAGAGCGAGCCCCAATTTGCCTGCCTTACCGGCAATATCAGGTATGTGGTATGGCTCCACCGAGTTCCGGAGGGCTGGCAGTCTTACAGATGCTGGGAATTTTACAGCATTTTGAACTGAGTAAACTGGCTCCTGACAGCGTTGATGCTGTTCATCTTTTCAGTCAGGCATCCAGGTTGGCATTTGCTGACAGGGATCGTTATGTCGCTGACCCTGATTTTGTTGACGTACCGGTTGCAGGTTTGCTGGATAAAGACTATCTGGCCAGCCGTGCCAGGCTGGTGAATTTAAAGCAGGATCAAATTTTCACTGCGGGAACACCTGTAGGCGCGCAATCACTTCAGGATGCCTCATCTCCGGAGTTTCCGAATACCAGCCATTTATCGATTGTGGATAGTGAAGGCAATGCGGTCAGCATGACAACCAGCGTAGAGAACGTATTTGGTTCAGGGTTGATGGTGAATGGTTATATCCTGAATAATCAACTGACGGATTTCAGTATCGTACCGACAGAACAGGGGAAATGGGTAGCAAACCGGGTAGATGCGGGTAAACGGCCACGCTCTTCAATGGCGCCGATGATGGTATTTGATCAGGATAATAACCTGAAACTGGTTATCGGTTCTCCGGGCGGCAGCCGCATTATTAACTATGTTGCACAGAGTATTATTGCAGTTATTGACTGGCAGATGAATGTGCAGCAGGCGTTGGATTTACCCAGAATTACCCATCGCAATGATTACTTGGCGCTGGAAACTGCAACTCCGTTGGTAACGTTAGTGCCGCAACTGCAGGGTATGGGGTATACCGTACAATTGCAGGATTTAAACAGTGGTCTTCATGCTATTGAAATTAAAGACGGTAAATTGCAGGGCGCGGCTGATCCAAGAAGGGAAGGCATCGCTGCCGGAGAATAACCACGATCTGGCGACAGGTTCAGATATTTTTTATAAGAGCCTCTGGTAAGTTCTATGTAAGTCAGGTGAGCAATGATGGCCGTTCTTGGTCACCTGCAAGGAACTTATATGATTCACCACCTGCTGCCGGTTTGTTCCGGCTTCAATAACGTTTTTAGTACAATAGCCCAGAAACAGCACAGCAGATTGTTAAACAGGTTTTTAGCCTTTCCTGTGGTTCTTGGATTGTATTCTTCTCTGGCAACAGCACAGCAAACTGAGCATGAATCTTCTTCTACCTGGGGTGTGGGGGCTGTGGTGTTGAGTAGTCAGAAAGCCTATACCGATGTTGATCGTAATAATACATTTGTGCCGATAGTGACATTTGAGAATAAGTACATCCGGTTATTAGGTCCGGAACTTGAGTTTAAATTACCCGGCATTGAGCTTAATGAGTTAGGGCAACTTAACTTTAGCCTTGTCACAAAATATGATTTTAATGATTACGAACAGGATGATTCGTGGATCTTAAATGAGATGGATAAACGCAAAGGCGGTTTCTGGGCTGGGGTTAAAGCAGAATGGCAAAACCGCTACGTTAATATCAGTGCAGAATTTACCAGTGAAATATCCGGTGATAGCGAAGGCAGCCGTGTTGAGTTTGGCCTGGAACGTACATGGCGCTTTGGTGAGCAATTTACTCTGACGCCTCGTATGACAGTAAGCTGGCTGGATAAAAAATATGTCGATTATTACTATGGTGTGCGCGCAGATGAAGTTCGCAGCTACCGTGCTTTCTATCAGGGGCAAGCTGGTATGAATGCTGAAATCGGCATTCGTGGGGGCTATATGTTTAATAAAAAGCATCTGATACTGCTTGATGTCGGTTTGAGTAGCCTTGCATCAGAAATCAAAGATAGCCCTCTGGTTGATAGTTCGACCGAGAATCGTGTGTTTCTGGGCTATATCTATTACTTCAGATGAACCGGATTTTATTGCTTGAAGATCATGAGCGTCTTGCCAGACTGATTTGTAAAGGTCTGGCATCTGCCGGCATTGCTGCTGATGCATTCAGCCGGATTGACCATGCTATTACTGCTATTCAACAGATTCCGTACCAAGTATTGATTATAGACAGAGGCGTACCTGATGGGGATGGGCTGTTACTGTTGCAGCGTTTGCGTGCTGCCGGCAATGCAATACCGTGTCTGGTTCTGACTGCCCGTAACGCGTTGAACGACAGAGTGGAAGGGCTTGATGCCGGGGCAGACGATTATTTGTCCAAGCCTTTTGCGATGGAGGAAATGATTGCCCGGGTACGGGCGTTATTACGCCGTCCGGCGGTTACCCGTCAGGCAGAGCCTTGCTGTGGCGATTTGGTGTTAAAGCCGCAAGAAAGCCTGATATGCTGCGAAGATAGAACGGAGATTCTGGCTCAGGCTGAAATGGAAATTATGTTGCTGCTGATACGCCGTTATAGTGATGTGGTGAGCCATAGCGCACTTGAAGCCGCGGGCTGGGGGGCTAATGATTCGGTGACACCCAACGCGCTGGATGTTGCACTACACCGTATACGCCGTAAATTGCTGGCTATTGGATCGTGTCAGCGCATAGTAAACGTAAGAGGCATTGGTTATGCGCTTCAGACCACAACTCTTGCTGAATAGCATCAGTTTTAAAGTCTTTCTGGCTTTCCTGGCCGGAGTGATACTGAGTATCTGTTTGATAGTACTGGTTGTCTCAGTTACGTTATTTTCCAAAAGCAATATTCTGTCTGAATCAGATATTTCAGATTATACCCGTATTATGGGCGAGGGCTTGTTGTTTAACGATATGGGTATTCCTGATGCGATTCGTTCAGATCACGAAGACTATATGCCATGGTTATTCGATAGCATGAAACAGGAAGTGGCTTTCCGGGTGCTGGATCACTCAGGTAAGGTGGTATTGTATTCCGCGGCAGGCTCTTCATTCTGGCCTGAGCATATTGATACTTTACTGGATGATACTTTTGTATTTGAGCGCGATGGCGTGCAACTGGATGGTGCTACCCGCCTGATTGAGCACAATGGGCAGCACTGGTATTTACAAGCTGCAGTTAGCCAGCGTTTTATGAATTTTGCTTACCGGACTTTTGCTTTGCGCTTTGTCACAGACAGTATAACGATATTCTCATGGGTACTGCTTGTTGTGTTTGGCGTTTGTGCCCATATTACCCTCAGACATACACTCCGGCCATTACGGGAAGTCTCCGAGTCAGCTTCTGCTATCTCTCCGCGTTCATTACAGGCAAGGTTGAACAATCATAATGTCCCTGCTGAAATTGTGCCTCTGGTAACCAGTTTTAATCAGGCTCTTGAGCGGCTGGAGCAAGGATATCGTGTACAGCAGGAGTTTCTTGCTACAGCTGCTCATGAATTGAAAACGCCCCTTGCTCTGATCCGGGCGCAATTGGAGCTGATGGAAGAAACAGAAGATCGTAACTGGCTGTTACATGATGTTAGTTACATGGCCCGGCAGGTGCAGCAATTGCTGCTATTGGCAGAAGCCAGTGAACAACATAATTATAAATTTGTTATTGTGAATGTCCGGGCTATTGTTACAGAGGCGGTTGCATACCTGCAACGAATGGCTGAGTCAGCCGGTGTTAAACTGACACTGGTTGTAAATTCTGACCATATCGAATGGCAGGCTGACAGAGGCGCATTGTTTACTTTATTGAAGAACCTGCTGGAAAATGCGATTCAGCATGCCCCCCCTGATAGCGAGGTTCAGATTGAAATTCAGCCTGGTGGAATTTCTGTGCGTGACTGGGGAGCAGGTGTTACCGAAGAGCAGCTCTCTCAGTTATTTATCCGTTTCTGGCGTGGAGATCATCGTCGCGAGCTGGGGGCAGGGCTTGGTTTGGCAATATGCCAGGAAGTGGCGTTAGCGCATGGCTGGCGTTTATCGGCTGACAGAGCTGAGCCAGGATTGCTGGTACGGTTAGCCGGAGTATCATTTTAAAAGAGATGTAAGCAGAGTACTGCCATACTCCGCCTAAATAATCCCTTGTTGAACTGAGCCTCTATCAGGTTGTTTTACCGCTGCCGGCTCATGCAATATTTAAGTTGATGTCAGGTCTTTAATGGTGGTCGTTTTACCATTATCCATCACAGATCTGATACCGTTGTCTCTGGCCGTAACACTTGAGTACATCTGGCTGGTGCCAATGATTTGGTGATTGGCGGCTTTAAGATTGAAATAGGGCTTACCATTTTTAGCGACTTCTTTAGCAAAGTTATTGCTATCCTGAGAGTTTTTCTGAACGGATTCTATGCCATTTTTTGCACCGCTTTTGGCGATATAAAGTTCGCTGGTCAGAATTATTTCTCCATTTCCGGCTTTAAGTACAAACTTGAATTGTTCATTACTACTTTTGCTTAACTCATACCATCCTGACATTTTGAGCTCCTGGTTGTTACAGATAAGACTGAAGTAAGGTAACGCAAGGTTGTTTGATGCTAAATGAGTATAGCCAATTTACATAACCAGCAAATTGAATTGCAGCTATATACCGTAGCTGCTGCTGGAAAATAAAGTAAACAGTTTTTCTGGCTGTGTTTGTATAGGATGAAGGAAGGCATAAATACTGCCGTTTCATACCTTCAGGCAAGTGATGAAAGAGTTGTAGCTGTTAGGTTCTGGTGGTGCTGAATTTGTCCTGCTGCACATTTTTAACCAACCAGCGCCCTTGATGTTTTACCAGTTCAACAACACGCACATCGTCATATCGTTTACCGTGGTGAGGACCACTGAAAAGCAACGTGATATTGGCCTGATTATCATATTGCTGCCGTAGGTTTTGTCCGGTACGGTTTACTACAATATTGACACTGTCAAAAGACATATTAAACAGGCTGCGTCCTACCTGTCTGGCTGTGCCATAAGACTCCATAAGTGCTGCAAATTCAGTGGTGCTGAGTTTTTTGGCTTTTTCCAGATCTTTGTCGTTATAAATAGCGCGAAAGAATTCGGCAGAAACATATTCCGGCGTATTAGTTTGTGCCGCAAATTTATCAACCGGGTTACAGCCGGTGATTAATATCAGAGGTAATATCAGCCAGAACCATTTCATTGGTTGTTTTCCTTATAATTTTTATCAGCATCCGGCAAGTTGTTTAGCAGTATATATGTTCACCTGCCACTGTATTTGATTCAGCTTTGGGTTTTATAACCTTTGTTTGCATTGACAGGGATATATTATCAAGCAACAGATGCATTCGTAGAGATTGAGTTTGTAAGGTTTTATAGCGACTGTAAAGTGTCTGAACTGGATTAGCCGTGGCAGCTTATTTTTCAGGGAGGTTGTATCAGGAGCGTAAGACGTTGTTGCAGATAAAAGGAATACTGGCAAGTTAAGCTATGCATACATCACCTTACTCACGCTAACACGCCGTAAACCCTTCCATGGGGGCTCGATTATAAACTTCATCCATGAAGTTTACCCTTTGGGCCAGCAAGCTGTTCAAATTCGTTCCTGACGAATTTGTCCACCCGTCCAGGGCTCCAACGGTTAGCTTAGAGTAAGCTGATTCCTGCTTAAATGAACGGCATTAGGCATATAGCCAGCATTCAGATTAAAGACGCGCAGAAAATGCTTAAGGTTGCAGTTCCTGCTCGGTAAAGATGTTTGCAAACAATGGGCTGCTCAGATAACGTTCTGCAGCGCTTGGTAATACAACAACAATATTTTTACCGGCATTCTCAGGTTTTGCTGCCAGACGCTGAGCGGCAACTAAAGCTGCACCTGAGGAGATACCTGCCAGAATGCCTTCTTCCTTCATCAAACGGTGTGCAGCGGCAATAGCATCTTCACTGCTGACCGTTTCAACCTGATCAACTAACGCCAGATCCAGGTTACCCGGAATAAAGCCTGCGCCGATTCCCTGAATTTTATGCGGGCCGGGTTTAATTTCTTCGCCTGCTTTCGCCTGGCTGATAACCGGAGATTCTGCTGGCTCAACAGCAACTGAAAGCAGCGGGTGTTTTTTCTCTTCTTTGATATAGCGGCTTACGCCGGTAA
>CAZXTH010000041.1:0-492 GCA_964643585.1 uncultured Pseudoalteromonadaceae bacterium | reverse complement strand
GTGAATTTGCGGGTTTGCCGGGTTTTCAAATTGTTGCAGCAGAACGTATTTGTCTGGATTTGATGCCTGAATTTCGCGCGCTTTTTCAATTGCGCCTTTCATACCTTTAGGGCCTTCAGTCAGTACCAGATTGGCTCCCAGCGCTTTTAACAACTTACGGCGCTCGAGACTCATGGTTGCAGGCATGGTCAGGGTTAATTTATAACCGCGGCTGGCCGCAACAAATGCCAGTGCGATACCTGTGTTACCAGAGGTTGGTTCGATCAGTTCTTTATCCGGGCCGAGTAAACCTTTCTTTTCAGCATCCCAGATCAAGGCTGCGCCAAGACGACATTTCACGCTGAAACTTGGGTTACGGGCTTCAATTTTAGCGTAAACAGTTGCACCGCCTTCCACTACACGATTAAGTCTGACCAGCGGGGTACGGCCAATAGACAGTGAGTTGTCATCGAAGGTGTTAGCCATAAAAAACTCCATCAAATATAAATTTGG
>CAZXTH010000040.1:0-14873 GCA_964643585.1 uncultured Pseudoalteromonadaceae bacterium | reverse complement strand
GGCTTCTTAACGCTTTGGAGAAATGAGTCACTCCGCGCTAAGTTGGAATGCCGCCTGCTGCAACAGGCGGCATTTTTTTACTCATACATCCCTGTAATCGCCTGCGGCCAGCTCAAGCTGTTACAAAAACGCAGGATAGCGTTTTTGCACGGCATGCCGCCTTTCAGGTATCAGCCAAGGATGGCTGATATGAAAAAATGCTCCCGGCATTTTTTTACTCATACATCCCTGTATTCGCCTACGGCCAGCTCAAGCTGTTACAAAACCGCAGGATAGCGTTTTTGCACGGCATGCCGCCTTTCAGGTATCAGCCAGGGATGGCTGATATGAAAAAATGCTCCCGGCATTTTTTTGCCTAAAGGTTTGCAGATTGCTGCCGATAAAATAAGCTGGCTTTGACAATAGGAGGATCTATGAGTCAATCCGTCGGCTCTGCGGCATCAGCCCAGGGTTATGGTTATGAAGTGCTTGGTGCTGTTATGGCTAACAGACAGCAGGATATGAAAGCACAAATGACTACCATGCTGGTACAAAGTGCAATGCAAAGCATCGAACAGGTTCAGGCATCAGCCCCTGTTGGTAACCTTGGCCAGCATATCAATATCAGCGTTTAAAAATAAGGCCAGCATCATGCTGGCCTTTTATTCCGGTTCCGCTGATTCATCCGGTAGCTCCAGCAAGTTTTTAATTTTCGTTTTTTTCTTCTCCGGCAGTTTATCGTACAGGCAGATCAAAGCAGCCATCGTGGTATCTTCACAAAAAAAGTAGGCTACCGGTACCTCAAGTACCGTTGCTATCCGGTATAAAGAAAGATAGTCAGGCTGATGCTTGCCTCTTTCATACTGGTTCATTCTGGCACTGGCAGTATTGTGCTCCATACCTAATAGCAGCCCTAATTTCTGCTGGCTGAGTCCTTTTGCCAATCGTGCATCCTTTAATCTCTGTGGTAGCGGGCTTTTCACACTTGCTTCTCTTTTGGGTAATTTCGCTCATTGTGTTAGCAATCACCCCAATTAATACTAAGAATTTCTTAGTAAATTTATTGCTATTACAAATACCATTAAGTAACATCGCAGAAAAATTATGCGTAACAACAATAAATTAGAGAAATCAGAACCAATACGCACATGCAAAGAACTTATGGGCACTCTGTTTGAAGGTTGATGATATGAATATTAGTAAAGCTTTATTAAATGTCAGCGTCAGCAAGAAACTTATTGGCAGTTTTGGGCTGGTACTTCTTGTATTACTGGTAATTAGTATTATCAGTTATAACTCACTCACCACACTTATTTTCCGTTTCTCTCTGGTTAATCAGGTAAGCGAAATTGATACCCTCATTAATGCCGCCCGGATACAGGAAAAAGAATTTATCCTGCGCAATGATTTAAATGCCGCTCAGATTACCCGCCAGAATATCCAGCAAATATTTAAACTTTCAGAACAGGCAACCGAAGCATTTAATACCAAAGAAAGCCAGCAACTGATGCAACAACTGGACAACAGCGCCAGTAGCTATCAGTCTTCTTTTAACCAGTTTATTGATCTGGCAACTGAAAATCAGAACCGCCAGAACAGAATGGAAGAAGCCGCCCGGCAAACGGTACAGATCCTGACAGAGATCGAGCAAAACCTGAACAACCAAACAGTCAGACAAATTCAGGCCAGTGGTAATCAGCGCAATATTGAAATGCTGCAGCTATCTAACCTGGCAAGTGAAGCGGCCAAAATTATGCTCAGTGCCCGCAGAGACGAGAAAAACTTTGTTATGCGTCAGCATGAAGACGATGCCGCAGCTTTACAGCAGCAGATCACCCAGTTGAACAACCAGATCCAGCAACTGGCAGCCAGTCTGACTGACCCGGCAGTAAGTCAGCAACTGGAAAGAGCCAGACAACAGGTTAATACTTACCAGCAGCAATTTGAGCAATACAAAGGAGCCGTGCTGCAAAGTAATCAAACCCAGCAACAGATGACAGAATTTGCCCGCAGCACTGTGCGTTATGCCGCGGATTCTGTCACCCGGCAACTGGAACAACTGCAAACTGAAGTAAACCAGTTGGAATGGATCATCATCACGGCCTCTGTTATCGCTATTTTTCTGGGCTTGCTGGCCGCAATTCTGATCACCCGCGCTATCGTAGGCCCTTTACAACAGGTTGTAGGGGTTGCCGGTAAAATTGCAGATGGCGATTTAAGTGAAAATCTCCCGACCGATCGGCATGACGAGCTGGGCCAGCTGATGCAAGCGATGCAAAGAATGAGTGAAAGCCTGCGTTCGCTGATTTCACACCTGACATCAGGTATCACTCAACTGGCTACAGCAACAGAAGAAATGGCAGCAATCTCAGAACAAAATACCGTTGGTGCCAATCAGCAACGCTCTGAAACAGAGCAAGCTGCTACCGCTATGAATGAAATGGCGGCCACCGTGCAGGAAGTAGCCCGTAGCGCTGAAGATGCTTCTGAAGCCGCAACAGAGTCTGCTAAGCAAGCCAGCATTGGTGATAAAGTTGTGCAGGATACGATGAAACAAATCCGGGCTCTGGCAACAGAGGTTACAGCCTCAGCAGAATCGATTAATGAACTTAAAGAACAAACTAATAACATCGGTGCAGTGTTGGATGTAATTAAAAACGTTGCTGACCAGACCAATCTGTTGGCCCTTAATGCTGCCATTGAAGCGGCCCGTGCAGGCGAAGCTGGCCGGGGCTTTGCCGTTGTAGCAGAAGAAGTGCGTAATCTGGCGTTCCGCACTCAGGAATCCACCGTTCAGATAGAAGATCTGATAGGTACTTTGCAGCACAAAGCAGAAAACGCCGCTAATAATATGGTGAAAAGCGCGAGTCTGGCAGACACCACGCTCAGCACAGCAGACAGCGCCGGTGAAGCAATTGACACCATCACCCAGGCAATTTCCAGCATTCAGCATATGAACCAGCAGATAGCAGCTGCAGCCTTGCAGCAAAGTACCGTAGCTGAAGAAATTAACCGTAATATCACCCGGATTAAAGATATTTCAGAACAATCAGCCGCTGCCAGTGAGGAAACCGCAGCAGCCAGCGCAGACCTGAGCCGATTGGGTGTTGAACTGCAAACCCTCGCCGGAAGGTTCAGAGTCTAACCTAATCTTTCTGCTTTAATAAAAAAGGCTGCAATGCAGCCTTTTTTATTATTTTAGAGGTAACATCGTTACTGATTCGGTGTGCAGCATAAAACTATATAAACAATCTATTAGCCTTTTCATTTTTTGTAATCACCAACTATTTTTCCAAACCAAAATCTAACAAAAGATTTAACTCCATCAGTTGAGTAACCTCCGGCAAATGCAAGCAAACCAGCCACTACAGGCTTTAACTCTAGTGAAGTACCATTTGCAGCCACTACAACTACGCCACCAATAATAAGAAAATAAAATGCGAGCCCCGTAATGCCGCTACCAACTATATATATGAAATAGCCGAGTATATCAAAGACAGTAGGCAACTTGGCGCCTGTATATATTTTTTCATTTGCATCTCTGGCAAAAAGATAATTGCAATGCAATGCTCCTCCCAATACTCCTGCACCATATAAATGCAAATAAAATCTAGCCTCAGTATTTGAGTAGAACATACTGCTATTATGTAAATTTTCGTTAAAGTATAAATAAAAAGTAAGATAGAATCCTAAGCAATAAGCGCCAAGAATGAGCAGACCAATCGGGATATACCAGAACCTTCCACACCACCAACCTTTCAGTCTTATATTTGTTCCAATTCTGGCTGAGTCCATCATGTGTGTCTCCTTGGAATTAACACCATCAGAGCAGGGTTTCAGGGGAGGTAACCTAACCCTACGCAGTGGGCAATTGCTAACACCTCTTGCCTTACACTCAATGTTTGCTAAATAACGATAATTTATCAGTACTCATAAATGTAGTATGGTCGACAAATATAAAAAAGCCTGTTTAGCAATATATATGGACCTTGCAAATAATAGATAAAAAGATAAGCCAGCAATCTGATTTAATGACACAAAAACATCTCTCTTTTCGCCAAACCATTAAGTTTTGTTAAGCAATGAAAAGCTGCGTAAAGCTATGAACTTAATAGCAATTTAAATTTCTCAGCAGCACATTACCCTTTAATATTCTGAGGAATTATGCGTAGATTAATCCCGGCTGTTGTACTTGGTCTGAGTGTGTTACTAACCGCCTGCGGTGGCGGAAGCTCGGATGATGTATCCGATACCTACACATCAAGTTATATCCAGTTTTATAACGGTTCAGCAAACAGTACGACAACCTACCTGTATCTTACCGATTCAAGCTCTAACAGCACGCTGATTGGCTCATCCCCTTATACAGATTCAACATCACTGGTTACTATGTCTCCGGCCAGTTACACCTTGTCGCTGACCCGGCTGAACAGCGTAGGCGATAGTGTTTCTGTATTGGATAGCAGCATCAGCCTGAAGCAAAGCCGTAAACATCTGGTAATGATGGCCGGAGATTATGACTCTCCCGAGCTGCTGACGCTGGAGTTCCTGCGTGATGACAGCCTGAGCAGTACGTTTAAGGTGTATGTTGCCAATCTGCTGGAAGATAACAGTGCAATGGATGTTTATCTTGGCGATGCAGAATCTACCTTCGACGATGCAAAGCTGGTTGCAACGGTAAACTATAAAGATATCAGCGACAGTGTTACGCTGAATACTGGCCGCTATATTGTTTACCTGACAGCTGCTGGCAGCCGCGATGTGCTCTTTCAGTCTCCTTCATACTATTTCAGCTATTACACTGAGTACGTGCTGGTTCCGCGCCTGGCATCCGGGCCACTGAATAATCTGCTGGCGGTGGATGTCATTAATAACACCACAACCGTTACCAACCTTGAAAGCAGTACAGCTGAAGCCCAGTTCCGGCTGTATAACAGTATTGATGGCATCAGCAACAGCAATATCACACTGAATGGCTACAGCACAGCGCCGGTAATCAGCCAGCTTGCCGCTGATACCTTCAGCGATTATGTGCAGCTGGATGCTGCCGATTACAGCCTGTCAGCGGTAAATGATGCGGATCAGGCCACCTACCTGCGTAATGCGCTGGTCACGCTTAATGCCGGTGAAAGTAAAGCCGTGGTGATTTATCAGGAAAGTGCGACTAAAAATACTGCCGTGGTTGTCACTGAAAGCAAACTGCCACAGTTGTATGAGTTTGTGGTTAATGTGGTAAACACTATTACCGATTATGATTCACTGAGCTTTTATTTTGTCCGTCCGGGCGAAACTATCGACAATGCTGATTATATTATCTCCACTCTCAACAAAGGCTCTAAAACCAGCATTACAATTCCGGATGGCACTTATGATATTCTGCTGGTTCAGACAGACAGCTATAAAAATAAAACATTACTGGCACAAACCGGGCAAATAGAAACTGTCCGTAACAGTAATTATCTGCTGGTTGCAGAACCGGATAACTACAGCAGCACAGGTTATAAACTGAGTCTGATTAAATAACAGTAAGAAAGAGGTGGCTGTGGCAGATATTTTACTGATTGATGATGACAAATCGCTGACTTCTCTGCTCAGCCAGTATCTGCAGAATGATGGTTTTAATGTCACGGTATTTAACAGTGGGGAAGCCGGGCTGCAATATTGCCTCAGCCATGCCATCGATTTACTGATCCTTGATGTGATGATGCCGGATCTTGACGGTATCAGTCTGCTGCGGCAATTACGGCAACAAAGTGCTGTGCCGGTAATTATGCTAACCGCCCGTGGCGATGATATCGATAAAGTGCTGGGGCTGGAGCAAGGTGCCGACGATTATGTCGCCAAGCCCTGTCTGCCAAGGGAACTCAGCGCCAGAATTAAAGCCATATTGCGGCGGATACAGCATCAGCAGCCTCATACCTCATTGCGTTGCGGCCCGGTTGAGCTGTCCCCTTCCCGCCGGCAGGTATTCTGTTATGGCGAGCTGGTACAGCTTACCGGCGCTGAATTCAGTATCTTGCTACAACTGATGAACCAGGCTGGCACTAGTGTCAGCAAAGAAGATTTATCCAGACAAGCGCTGGGTAAAGCCCTGATGCCGTTTGACCGCAGTATTGACGTGCACATCAGCAATATCCGCCAGAAACTGCATCATCCATCAGGCGAATCCTGCCGGATAGAGTCTGTGCGTGGTCAGGGTTATTTGTTTATCAGCGGAACAGCCGCCTGATGAACCGATTATTCTGGCGGTTTTTTCTGGTGTTTTGGGCAACGCTGTTATTTGCCACCATACTGCTGTGGCTGACCAATAAAATACAACAAACATTACAGCCTGAAGTACAGTTTGCCCCGCCACAAGCCATGCTGATGCAGCAAACTGCCCGCTCACTGCTGCAAAGCAATGCCCTGCCTCAGTTACAACATCTGTTACAGGAATGGGAAAACACCCCGCAAAACCGTATTAGTGTTTTGCTGCTTAACAGGCAACAGCAGGATTACTTTGGTCGCGATACCAGCCAGATCCCCCCATTTCAGCTGCCACAGGACACTGTTCCGGATTATATTGACGATACCGGCCAGCGCTGGTATCTGAAACTGGTTTACGAATCACCGCTGGCTATGCGGCCATTACGGCCTTTACCGCTACCAGAGTTAATGCCGCTGACACCGTCTCCTCTTGCTGACAGGCCAGGGCTTACCGCCCCACCGCCGCCGTTACCATTCTGGCTACATCCGTTATTCCGGCTAGTGGTTATTTTGCTGGCCAGCCTGCTATTCAGCATGTTGCTGGCACGCTATATATCCCGGCCTGTGCAACAACTTAAGCAGGCATTATCAGGCCTTGCTGCCAACCAGTGGCAAACGCAGCTCAATGAAGACCTTACCCGCAGACAGGATGAGTTCGGCGATCTCAGCCGGCGTTTTAATCAAATGGCCAGCGGCGTTTCTGCTGCTATCGAGTCTCAGCGCCGCCTGCTGCATGATGTGTCACACGAGTTACGTTCGCCACTGGCAAGAATGCAGATCCTCACCGGGCTGGCTGCGCAGTCGCCAGAAAGTGCCATGCAAGTGCTGGAAAAAGTAGAGCAGGAAACAGCCCGGTTAAATCAACTGGTGGATGAAATTCTTACCTTCTCCCGGCTGGAAAGCGGCAACATTCCCCTGCAACCGGTTGAGGTAAATCTACGCGAACTGTTGTTGTCGATTTGCCACGATGCCCGGCTGGAAGCCGACAGCCAGCACAAAAGCCTGTGGGTCGAACTGGCAGAAACTGCAGCAGTTTATGGTGATCCTTCCTTACTGTACCGGGCTTGTGAAAATATTATCCGCAATGCGGTTAAATTCACGGCTGAATACACAGAAGTCAGTATTACGCTGCAGCAACAGGGTAATAAGATTATGCTGCACGTTAAAGATCAGGGGCCAGGAGTACCGGAAAATGCACAGGAAAAACTGTTCACGCCCTTTTTCCGTGCGCACAGCAGTTATCAGGGAGTAGGCCTTGGGCTGAGTATAGCCAAGCGTGCAACCGAGGCCTGTGGCGGCTCAATTTCTGTACAAAATATCTACCACCAGCAGAAAATAAGCGGTTTTCACGTTACACTAACTTTTCAGGTAAGAAATCTCTAAATCAGAAACAATAAATACCGTATCCCGCATTATCCCAATGAGCTATGATAAAGAATGTCTTCAAGGCATGCGGTGTAAGGTATTATATTTTTTCTGTTGATGCCCGCATGCCCGGATCCAATTTGTGTGCAGTAGCGTATTAAAGATTGCACAGGACTATATCAAAGGAGGGCGGGATGACATTATCAGATTGCACGATTCTGATTATTGATGATGCCTCTGCCATCAGAGATTATTTGCGGCAAACTCTGCAGCAGCTGGATATCCGGCGCGTGCAGGAAGCAGCAACCGGAGAACAGGGTATTTCCCTGTTTAAAGAACAGCACCACGATGTGATTTTTCTGGACATTGAACTGCCAGATGCAAACGGCCAGACATTATTAAAAGAAATCAAAGATATTGAAGAAGCCGCCCATGTTGTGATGATTACGGCGCATAATACGGTCGAAAATGTTCAGCAAAGTATTATTGCCGGGGCCAGCGGTTTTGTTGCCAAACCCTTTTCGCCACAGAAAATAAAAAATATTATCGAACGCTGCATGGCGCCCAAATTCAGCTAAAAGCGTTACCTATACACAAAAAACCGGAAACCGCACCAGGCAGTTTCCGGTAAATCGTTAATAACCGCTGTAATGTTTCAGCTTCGCAAATTCATGGAAAAAGCTGCCATGTCGCATTAATAATGCAGGAACTGTTATACCCCCTAACTTCTGGAAGCCACGCTTTTTATGACCGAAACGAGCAACAGCAACTTGCTTAGGCTTTAGTTGCTTGATTAATTGCAATCTCAAGCTCTTCATCATATAGCTCAGAATCGTCAATATAACCTCGTTCGAATAGAGACTTCGCTTCTGGAATAGTGATTGATAAAGCAAATTTTTGCCGGATGAAAGTAGCCGAACATGGTTTTTAACTTGTGATATTGGGACAGACCAATTATTTTTGCAGCGTTGGATTAACCCTGAATTTAATTCAGGTTCAGTCCAAGGGACTTCAATGTCAGCAACACTTTTATCTTTCATGGTAACTCGGTCACCTAACGCCCGCGAACACAAGCAACTTATTGCGAGCCAAGCACCTGTAGGGCGCATTTTTGATGGTAATTGTTATACATTTTCATCGGTTACCTCCAAGAACTTACCAGAAACAACCTGCCCTTTAACCTTGTTACAGTAAAGTTTGTAAAGCGGATAACCCAGCGTTGCATTAAATATCATCCCCAATGTAGAAACGAGTGTTAATTGCAGAATTACCGCTAAGTCGTCAACACTCACAAGATTAAATAATGACGCCGCCAATAAAGACAAACTTAAAACAAGACCACTGCCAAAACCCAAAACAGCAGCAACTTTTATAATGGAAAGAAAATCTAGCTCACTTCGGAATTTCCGTTTCATCTAATCTCTCTTATTGCGATCTTATAACGCCCGCCAACGCGAGCAACTTGTTTCGAGCCAAGCACCTGTAGGGCGCGTTTTTGATGGCGATTGTTATGCTGCATTTCTGCACCTCACCCTGTAAAAGTTGAACATCTCATAAGCAAGTAAAGTCCCCATACCACCTGCAAGTATTTTGAATGCTGAAACTATACCCGGACTGCCACAAGCTCCGGAATAAATGTGGCCATAGTGCCAGATATAGAAAGGCCAATATGTATAAGTTGTAACAAATAGCAACGGGATCCAAACTCTTTTGGGGTCACTAATGAGGCGCACAGCTATTGCTAAGATAAAAAATATCACGGCTAAACCCAAAAAAGTTTTAGCCAAAAATTCATGCTGTTCGCGTAAACCTTCTGGCGGAACAAAACAAGCAAAACAATCGCTTGCGAATAATGTTAGAAAAATCGAAAGTAAAATTCTCAAACTAACGTCCCCAATGGGTTATATCGCAAAGCACACGGGCAGAAAAACGCAACAGCGTTTGACATCCAGGCAGCTGCTGGCTGCGAGTAACGCGCCTTGTTATATAACACGTGAATTAAACTACGCAGCAAAGCTGCGTCGGCTTAAATGAACTGTTAGGCCCGCAGCTCAATTCCGCGCGTCAATAGCGCCGAGAAGTTGTAGAAGAATCTGTTCAGATCGACGCTGGCCATATCCTCTCCCGTAAGCCGTGGACGTAATCGCAACGACGAGATCGTATCGAGGAATCACATAGATCTTGTTGCCGCCGTTACCTGAAGCAAAATTAACGACAATCGATCGGCCTCCCAGATCGTATTGCTTCGTGTACCACATGTACCCATAACTATCGGCGTATGGATCTTGTTCCGAGATGTCGACAAGAGGCGACGTGGCCTCGATCACCCAAGCACGATTGACGATCTGATGCTGGCCAATTCGTCCTTCGTTCAGAAACAGGTTTCCAATCTTCGTCATGTCGCGAGCACTGATGCTGAGATTCCCTTGTCCAACACCTTCCCCTTGCGGGCCGCGTCGCCATGAGAAATTAGCAATGCCCAGCGGGCCGAACAAGTACTCCTGCGCAAAGCGCTGGAGTGGCATGCCTGATGCACTTTCCACAACAGCTCCCGCGAGAAATGCATCGAGCGAAGAATAGACGTATCGTTCTCCTGGGGCATACTTCATCGGCACCGTATACGCGAACGGGATCCATTTGGAGCTTGCATCGAGCCTATCTTCGTTGCCCAAGCTTTTGGGGTCGTCATCATCCGCATCGAGTCCTGATCGCATGGTGAGGAGGTCGCGAATACGGATCCGTTGCTGCTCTGCTGGCATCCCTGCGGGCAAAATGTTGGCGATCGGCTCATCTAGTCCAGGCAGAAAACCCTGCTGAATCGCAATGCCGACCAGCGTGGAGGTGATACTCTTGGTTGCGGAGCGAATATCTCGTAAGGACTGCGGATTGTCGCCATTGAAGTACCGCTCAGCTTTGATGCATCCGTGGCGGGTGACAACGACTCCCCTCAGATCTTGCGTTGGATCGCGCTCCAAATCGTTGAACAGCATTTCCACGCTAGCAGTATCGAAAGTCTCCCCAACGACTGGCGCACAGCGCGAATTCGGGGCGTCTTCCGCGACCCGAGGGTTTGAATTAACGGTCGCACAAAACAAGAGGAATACACCAAAAATCGCTCGCAGCAGTTTTTTCATGCATATTTCCTTCATCAAACGACGAAATTGCTATTGCCTAAAGCCCAGAGCAGTTGTGCGGTAAGCATCGGCGGCCTTTGTTTGTTAGCAGCCTAAACCAAACTTGCGCGGCTCGCCACACTGACAAACTTGAGTAACTGGCGTCGCAACCAGCACTTTTCGCTGGAGATAAAATTTATTTGTTAGAGCTGCTCACGAACAAAGCGGCACATCCCTTTACCAAGATTAGCGCCATCTCGCTCAATGTAACCATAACTACGATAGAAAGTTTCTTTACCAAGCGCTGCGAGTAAACCTACCGTTGAACCCACTTGGCACGTTTTAGACAGATAGCTCTCAACCCTACTCATAAGCATCCGACCAATACCTAGCCCTTGATACTCAGGACTAACTACGACGTCTTGAATGTAAAAATACATAAAACCATCACCAACAACCCGAGCCATTCCTATCAGCTTTTCATCATCTCTGACTGATACGTGAAATAAAGAACTATCTAAGCTTTTTTGCACAACAACTAAATCGACATTATCCCAGCCGACTGCACACCGCAAGGCCACATATTCTTGGGCTGTCGGGGCGATATCACTAATGACGTAATTGTTTGATTTCACTATAAAGCCTTAACACCCGTCACAAACGCGAGTCACTTGTTGCGAGTCGAGCCGCGAAGCGGGGCTTTGATGGCGCTTGTTATACATTTACACCTACAACTGAAAGAATATTTTCGAGCTCTGGAATACCCAATGAACTTGCCTTTATAAATGAAATATCTGGCAAAGCTATAGTACCTATTCGGTCACCAGCCCAGTATTCTAACTCTGTAGAACAACAGCTGGGACAAGTTATTTCTATCGTTAAAAGTTTTCCATGCACGGGATCAGCTAATACCGCAAGTGCATACCAAAACGCATCTGGCTTCTTTGAAGTAACAAGCGATGCTATTTTTTGTGGAAACTCAGCAAATGCGCTTACCAAAACCTGATACTTTCCATCATCGGTATAAAATATCGCTTCTCCGTACGAGAAGTCACCCGAAATTGGATGTTCGAATATGTCACCACAATTTTTACACTTAGCTTCAAACGTAGAAATTTCTTTGGTCATGATGCATAAAGTGGAGATCACCGGCGATGCGCGGCTTTATCACGCAGCGTCCGGTGCCCCCTTGACTTTGGGCCGCGCGCTTCGATGAAATTCATCAATTGTACTTCAAACCAAAACTAAGCATAGTTTTGTTCTCTCGGTTGCCACCGGTACGTACGTCTTCGCCGACTTGTCTTGTCAAACTAATGGAAGGACGCCACTTGGCCTTCTTGTCTTCTGGGTCAGTGAATTCGTAGGTTATGGATGGCGACGATGAAGAGGCAGAACGTTTCAACTGCCCATTTGGCGCTGAGTAGTCATGGAATCTCTCGAACGTGCCGGATACAGATAAGCCTTGAATCCAGTTGCTGAGCGGGATTGTCAAAATCGCCCCAATGTACGCGCTGTTCCAGCGTCCATCGGTGGTGCCGCCGCCATTTCTATTGTCCAACAGAATGCCTGCGTAAGGGACAAAAATAAATGGCTTCGCATCTACCCAACCCAATTTCACGACATTTCCATGAATGCCGAAAGCGTTTCCGTCTTTAGAACCATATGAATCCTGGCGATGCCTATAATGCAGAGTGGTATATAAAGACCACTCTACATCATTGCTTTGCAGCAGCGCTCCAGTCACACCAATTCCTGCATCCCTTAGCTCCTTTCTCTTTACGACGTCCCCGGTCGTGTCTCGATTCCATGCGAGACTTCCAAAAGCTTGCCAACCTGCATCGTTGAAAGCTGAGCCAACTGCAATCACTCCCAACTGGACACGCGAGCCGTCTTGCCCATCCTTACGTTGAAGGTCAAATGTCGCTGGCTTCGCAGTAATATCCGCTTTTGCAAAATTATCGTAATCACCTTTTTGAAGCACACGGAATCTGATTACAGGGATGGGGTCCACCTTCTTACTTGGCGCTTCTGGTTCCGCCAGCTTTAGCGAGTTGTCGTAGCAAGCAAGTCTCTTTGTGTCATTTTCCATAGAGACGCACTCGTCGAACATATCCGTCTTGTCCACAGCACTCACTATGCAAGAGTAAATGACAATGCTAATGGCAATGACCGTTCTCATGTTGGTTCTTCTTGCGGCAGCAGAACTCCACTTTGACCACAGGCAATGGAAATCATATCGGCGATGGTTCCCATCGATACCAAATCTATTGAGCCCACAGGTCTCCACGCTTTACCAATGAGATTGCGCATTACTTTGTTGAATCGCTTTGGCATTACTGCGCGCACCGGCTCTGTTACACCAATCTTGTCGAGTTTTGTCTTCGCGGAGTACTTAGAGCCATAGCCCGCCCTGATGTCATCTTTCTTAGCAAAATCATCAACCACATCAATAACGGATAGTTTGAGTTGTGCATACGTGGCCACCTCTGCTCCTCCTGTTGCACGTGATTAAAAGGCATAACAACTTATTAGGACAAAATATCCATATCTAAATACGGAAATATCCGTCTAGTAAAATATATAACGTCCAAAAGAAAATGCCAGTCAGATACACTGACTGGCATTATCGTTATATCTCGATTGCTAATCGCAAATCACAGCAGTTTTTAGTAACCGTAGCAGCGTTTCAGCTCGGTAAATTCATAGAAAAAACTGCCTTGCTGATACGGCTGGCAACCCGCTTTAAACGCCATTTGCTGTTCGTTGTGCAGCATCCGCACCAGGTATTGGTTTTCACCGTTGCGATACAGTTCCCACTGCACATTTGCCGCCATTGGGGAAACCCACTCGCTGCGCCAGTTACTGTTCTGGTAACTGTATGTTTGCTGTTCCGGTATGCCGGTTGCGGCATCCTTAATTCCCAGTACCGCAGCAAACGGAATCAGCGCCTGGGCATGGGTAAAACGCAGCCCGGCAACATAGCTTTCATCACCTTTAACTACGGCATCCATTCTGGCAAAGAAGTCATTCAGCAGATTACGGGCCATCCGGTATGTGACATCGTCACCGGCAAAACCTGGTCCACGCTCGTAAAAAGTTTCGGCATCATCCAGATACGCCATCCATTGTGCCTGTTCCGGTGTAATGTAATCACCAAAATTCCACTGGCCTTCATACGGCAGGTTAGAGGCAATGCTATACAAGCTGTAAACGGCCTGAGCCGCCTCAACCGCATTACTCAGCTCGGCATCGTCATCGGTTGCCTGAAAGTGATACTTGCCGGCGGCCAGCCTTTCTACAAAAGCTTCGCTATATAAATTGCGTAATATTGCACTAGCAATCTTATTGGTTTCAGGTAATTCATGCAGTTGCTGTAATTTCTGTTGCAGGCGCGGGTCACTTTCCCGGTATTGCAGGTAGGCGGCGTTATCTTCCCCTTCTGCTTTATGGAAATACAGGGTCTGGTGCGATACCTGAGGCTGGTCCAGAATCACTACAGCCTGCGGCAGGAGTTCAGTAAAACGGCGGACAAAATGTTCGCCGCTGTCATCTGCGCGGTCACGCCCGGAGTGCTCTACTGTAATCCGCCGCTGCCCGGCAATCGCCTGTTGCAGCATAGTGTTATGTCGGGCAACCAGGCGCTCAGCCATATGCTGATGCTCCAGCTCACCCAGCCGTGATAAATTGCCATAGCCAAGCTTTTTGCTGGCATCACGAAAACGCACCAACAATTCACCGAACTGCTCCCCCTTAGCGGTCAGGGCATTTTCCTGTTTGGCTTGCTGCCATAATTGCAGGCTTAAATCATCATCGTCCGGGCTGGATAAACCACGCGAACCATGGCGAGCCACATGCTGAATCATCACCGGGTAAAACCCGGCCGGCGCTGCTTCATACACTGCAGCATCCTGCTTTGGCTGATAAGGCGTTTTACTGGCATAGAATCCGGTTGTCGTTTCAGAAGTAGCTACGCCGGAATTAACCGCACCGGAAGCGCTATCTTGCTGTACCGGTTGTTGCGGGCTGCAGGCTGCCACCAGCAACGCACTGCACAGCGCACTGGCTACCAGACAAGGTTTAAAATAGTGCTGCATAATCTGTTTCATTACTCTTCTCCGTCATCTGGACCAAACGCCGTACCCTGCCAGCAGCGATCATCTGCTCTGGCTA
>CAZXTH010000039.1:12422-15028 GCA_964643585.1 uncultured Pseudoalteromonadaceae bacterium | reverse complement strand
AACGATTCACTGGGGCATAACGCCGGTGATGAGTTACTGAGAACGGTAGCCACCCGTTTACTGAGTGAGCGGCGTAGTTCTGATATTGTCGGGCGTTTATCCGGCGATGAATTTGTACTGGTGTTACCGCAGTGTGATGCTAAGCGTGCTACAACGGTAATTGAAGATTTGCAGCATAAGTTGTTTGCGGTATGCAATATAGAGGGTAAGCAGCTTACCCCGTCGGCCAGTATTGGTATCAGCCTGTTTCCGGATAATGGCCATGATATGGAAACATTACTGCACCGGGCTGATATTGCCATGTACCAGGCAAAAACCAGTGGTCGTGGGCGATTCAGTTTCTTCAGTAATGAAATGAATGCGGTGGCTCAGGAACGGTTAGCGTTGGAGGCTGCTTTACGTGAAGCCTTAAAACATGAACAACTGACATTACACTATCAACCACAAATTAATATGAAAACCGGCCATATCTATGGTGTTGAAGCATTGGCCCGCTGGTATCATCATGAATTTGGAGAAGTTTCTCCTGCCCGCTTTATTCCGCTGGCAGAGGAATGTGGTCTGATAGGTGAGCTTGGGCACTGGGCGTTACGTGAAGCTTGCAGGCAACTGGGTTCATGGCGTAAGCGGGGCATCAATGTGCCGATGATTTCGGTAAATTTATCTCCGACAAATTTTCATAACCTGAATTTACCGCAGATGGTGATGAATGCCTTGCAGGAGAATGCATTATCGCCTCAGGACCTGACACTGGAAATTACAGAAGATGTGTTACTGGATACTAATCCGTCCACATTAAAAACATTACTGCAGATTCATGAAAATGGCTCACGGCTAGCGATGGACGACTTTGGCTCTGGTTATTCCAGCCTGAACTACCTGCGTAAATTGCCGGTCAGCGAGCTGAAACTGGATAAGAGTTTTGTCGAGGATATTGAACATGACGAAACGTGCCGGGCCCTGAGTTATGCTGCTCTTTGTATTGGTGAAAGCCTGCAACTGACAGTGATTGCCGAAGGTGTGGAAAAGACGGCCCAGCACTATATTCTGAAAGAACAGGGGTATCATGCGGCACAGGGCTATTTGTTCTCTAAGCCTTTGCCTCCGTCGGTATTTGAACAATGGCTGGCAGAGCATAAAAGTGAAGCATTTCTTTAGAACCTGTTTTTGCCTGGCATAACCTTCGTTCGCGAGATCGTAGACAGATTCTTAGGGCCAATGATAAAAAAGGCGCTCAGCAGTACGCTGGCGCCAAACAGTTTCTCAGGGAAATATCTGTATTGCTAAATTCGATGAGAGGCATCCAGAGTGATAAGTTTTTGCATTGACGGATAGTGTTGTTGCAGCCTGTTTTCAAGCTGCTCTAGCTTTTTAAACTGTTCGCAAAGTTGTTCGCCGCGTTGCTCCAGCACTTCGGCTCTGGCTTCCATCCGGCTACCCAGCTCTTCTCCAAAATGTTCCATGCGATTACTGAAAGTCTCCATACGCTGTTCAATTGAACCTTCACTACCTAGCATAGCTTTGCCTGCCAGTATCAGAATATTGCCGATAGATTGTGTAATGGCTTGTTCTACAGCTTCTTCAAACCGCTTATCAAAGGCTTGCTCCAGGGTACTGAGTTTATCTCCCCGGATTTGCAGAGTACTGCCGTCTTTAATAATAATTTGTTCAGTAGAAGAACGTACTTGTTGCATCGCTTGCTGTACGCCAGGGTGTTGCTCAAGTGACAATCCGGTCAGTTCTGTCAGTACCTGATCAAGTGCTGTACCTGCCAGCTCCAGAGCATCTGCAACCAGTTCTACAGTTTGCTGTGTCTGTTGCCTGACACTTTGCTGGTATTCCTGAAGTAGCTTCCGGTTTGCACGGTTGGGGTTAACGGCTTTACCATCGAGCCAGAACTGGCCTGTAGGGTCAATTCGCCAGAGTTCCTGTTTTTCTTGCTGCAGAATGACATATTGCGGGTTGATTTCCAGATCATGCTGCATACTGAAACTACAGGAGCTATCAGCAAATGCCGGAATAGCTGCTAGGCAACTTGCTGTAAAGAATAAGGCTTTCATGTTGTTATTTCCTTTTGTTGTTTTGCTTGTTGGCTAAAACAGAGCAAACGGAATGCCATTTTTTAACTAATTGTTTATATAGATTATTTTATTTATGGGCAGATAATCGGAAATATTGAAAGTAGTGGAAATAACCATTAATTAGTTAATTTTACTTATAGTGATAGGTTTATTGTTTATTCCTTATTGGAATAAAGAATACAGATCAATTCTTTCCAATTTATCCGTTTAGACGGCTAAAATCGTCGGCATACTTTTGCCATTGGTATAATTATGCTTTTGTCTTCTTTAGTTTCGCAGGCCAGCCCGTTGTCTGAGCAACAAGTGCAGCAATTACAAGGGTTGATCAGTCAGTTAACGCCGGTACAGCAGGCATGGGTAAGCGGATATCTGGCTGCCAGTGCGCAATTTGCAGCCCAGCCTCAGGCGGCATTATCTGCTACCGTAGCTGAAACGCCTGTTCTGACTGTGCTCTATGGCTCCCAGACTGGTAATGCCCGTCATCTGGCAGAAGATATTGCAGCCCGTTTTAATGCCAGGGGGTTG
>CAZXTH010000039.1:11386-12412 GCA_964643585.1 uncultured Pseudoalteromonadaceae bacterium | reverse complement strand
GGCAAAAGCCATTGATATGGCAGAATACAAAACCAGTCAACTGAAAAACGAAAAGTATCTGCTGATTGTGACGTCTACTTATGGCGAAGGCGATCCTCCGGAAAATGCAGAAAGTTTTTATAAATTTCTGTGCAGCAAAAAAGCCCCGAAGCTGGATGGTCTTAAATATTCGGTACTTGGCCTGGGTGATACCAGCTATGAATTTTTCTGTAAAACTGCCCAGGATTTTGATCAGCAACTGGCTGCATTAGGGGCTGTTGCAATACACAGCCGGGCAGAACTGGATGTTGATTATGCAGATACCGCTCCAGCCTGGATTAGTGAAGCCCTTAATAAACTTGAACCTGAGCTGAAACAGCAATCAGCCCAATCTGCGCAGGTTATAAGCTGGCCGGGGCATGCAGCTGAAAGCCAGTATAGTAAACAGCATCCCTTTGATGCAGAGCTGTTTGTAAATCAGAAAATTACCGGCAGAGACTCAACCAAAGATGTGCGTCATCTGGAAATTTCTCTGGCTGGGTCTGGTTTACATTATCAGCCCGGAGATGCACTGGGCGTTTATTTTCTGAATGATGCTGCAGTTGTGCGTGAATTGTTGCTGCATACTGCGATTTCACCCGATACGCCGGTCAGGCTGGGCGAGCTGGTGCAGCCTGTCGGGCAGGTGTTAACCGAACAACTTGAGCTGACGCAGTCGTACCCGGCATTTGTAGAAAAATACGCTGCAGCAACGGGGAATGACATATTAAGCCAGCTGGCGACAGATAAAAATGCATTAAGAGCTTATCTGGCAGACCGGCAAATTCCTGATATCGTGCGAGAGCATCCCGGATTGCTAAGTGCGCAGCAATTGGTGGATGCACTGCGTAAACAACAGCCAAGATTGTACTCTATTGCATCTTCTCAGGCTGAAGTTGAAGACGAAGTTCATCTGACCGTCGGTGTGGTGCGTTATCAGGCTTTCGGACAAGAGCATAGTGGTGGTGCTTCTGGTTTTCTGGCAGACAGGTTGCCTGAAGGTGGGCA
>CAZXTH010000039.1:7538-11376 GCA_964643585.1 uncultured Pseudoalteromonadaceae bacterium | reverse complement strand
ATTTCCGCCTGCCGGCAGATGATAATACGGCAGTGATTATGGTAGGGCCTGGTACCGGTATTGCGCCATTCAGGGCTTTTTTACAGGAACGGGATACCCGGGGGGCTACCGGTAAAAACTGGCTGTTCTTTGGCAACCCGCATTTTACCCAGGATTTTTTATATCAGCTGGAACTGCAGCAGTATCTGAAACGGGGTTTGCTGACTAAGCTTGATGTAGCCTTCAGCCGTGATCAGGCTGAAAAAGTCTATGTTCAGGATAAACTGCGCAGGCAGGCAAAAGAGATATGGCAATGGCTGGAACAGGGTGCTCACTTATATATCTGTGGTGATGCGAACCGGATGGCGAAAGATGTTCATCAGGCTTTGTCAGATATTATTCAGCAAGAAGGTGATAAAACGGCCGAACAAGCTCAGGAATATCTGGAGCGACTGCGTGCGGCAAAACGTTACCAGAAGGATGTGTATTAATGAGTCAGTATCCGATAAATCCAGAACTGGTTGTGCAGGGCACACCTTCTGATAACGAGCGGCTTAAAGCAGAAAGCCATCATCTGCGTGGCACGATTGAAGCTGATCTGAAAGATGAAATTACCGGCGGGTTTAACGGCGATAATTTTATGCTGATCCGGTTTCACGGTATGTATCAGCAGGATGACCGTGATATCCGTGCTGAGCGTACGGCCCAGAAGCTTGAACCTTTACATAATGTGATGCTGCGGGCCCGTATGCCCGGCGGCATTATTACACCTCAGCAATGGCTTGCCATTGATAAATTTGCTGCAGATAAAACGTTGTACGGCAGTATCCGGTTAACCACCCGCCAGACTTTCCAGTTTCATGGTGTACTGAAACCGGATATAAAACCTATGCATCAGTTTCTCGACAGTATCGGCATTGACTCTATTGCCACTGCCGGAGATGTTAACCGTAATGTGCTATGTACTTCTAATCCGGTAGAGTCAGCACTGCATCAGCAGGCTTACCAATGGGCTGCCAGAATCAGTGAGCATTTGCTGCCCAAAACCCGTGCCTATGCTGAAATCTGGCTGGACGAAGAAAAGATAGAAACGACGGAAACCGAATCGGTACTGGGCGACCATTATCTGCCGCGTAAATTTAAAACTGCTGTTGTTATTCCGCCACACAATGATATTGATGTTCATGCCAACGATCTGAGTTTTGTTGCGATTGCAGAGCAAGGGCAACTGATCGGCTTTAATGTGTTGGTTGGCGGTGGCCTGGCAATGACCTGGGGCGATACAGCTACTTATCCGCGTACTGCTGATGAACTGGGTTTTATCCCGTTGGAGCATACCCTGAAAGTTGCTGAGCATGTGGTGACGGTGCAGCGTGATTACGGTAACAGGAGTAACCGCAAAAATGCCAAAACCAAATACACCATTGATCGCATAGGCCTGGAAGCATTCAGGCATGAAGTCGAATTACGCACCGGTGTGGTGTTTGCACCGGTTAAACCTTATCAGTTTACCAGTCGTGGCGATCGTTTCGGCTGGGTCGAAGGTATAGATGGTAAGTTTCACCTGACATTATTTATTGAAAATGGCCGGGTGCTGGATTTTCCGGAGAAGCCGCTGAAAACCGGTTTAGCTGAAATCGCCCGTGTGCATCAGGGGGATTTCCGTATGACAGCTAATCAGAATCTGATTATTGCCGGTGTACCGGCAGAACAAAAAGCACATATTGAACAGCTTGCCCGGCAATATGGATTGATAGATAACAACCATAGTGACCAGCGCAAGAATTCTATGGCATGTGTTTCTTTCCCTACCTGCCCGCTGGCAATGGCTGAAGCGGAACGTTATTTACCGGGGTTAGTGACTAAAATGGAGCATTTGCTGCAACGGCATAGCGTGGCAGATGATTATATTGTATTCAGGGTGACTGGCTGCCCTAATGGCTGTGGCCGTGCAATGCTGGCTGAAGTCGGGCTTGTCGGGCGTGGGCCGGGTAAATACAACCTGTATATAGGTGGTAACCGCGAAGGTACACGGATTCCCCGTTTATTGCTGGATAATGTCGGGGAAGCAGAAATTCTGAATTCGCTGGATTTGCTGATTGGCCGCTGGGCCACAGAGCGTACAACAGATGAAGGTTTTGGCGACTTTACAGTCAGAGCAGGTGTTGTTGCTCCGGTAGTGGTACCTAAAGATGACTTTTACCTCTGATTCTTCAGGCCGTTTCCGGACATTGCTGCAACAGGATGACAGTATCCGCCAGCAATGGCTGACAGAAATTAATACCCT
Source organism: uncultured Pseudoalteromonadaceae bacterium (assembly GCA_964643585.1). Lineage (GTDB taxonomy): Bacteria > Pseudomonadota > Gammaproteobacteria > Enterobacterales > Alteromonadaceae > Alishewanella. Next base: position 9,110 of record CAZXTH010000039.1, on the reverse strand, counting down.
GCTGGTGCCGCTAAGTGCTGCCGAACGGGTGCGCTGGGCGTTAGCGCATTTGCCTGTAAGGCCGGTTCTCAGTTCCAGCTTTGGTATTCAGGCCGCGGTAATGCTTCATCTGGTTACCCGCCAGGAACCGGATATTCCGGTTATTCTGACCGATACCGGATATTTGTTTCCAGAAACCTACCGTTTTATAGAACAACTAACAGAACAGCTGAAACTGAATTTGAAAGTGTACCGGGCTGAGTTGTCTCCAGCCTGGCAGGAGGTTCGTTATGGCCGTTTGTGGGAGACGGCAGAAGGTATCAGGCAATATAACCAGATAAACAAAGTAGAGCCTATGCAAAGGGCTTTACGCGAGTTACAGGCTGGAACCTGGTTTACCGGTTTGCGACGCGATCAAAGCAGCACACGGACAGAACGGAATATTGTTGAATTGAGCCGTGGTGTTATAAAAGTTCAGCCAATAATTGACTGGACCAGTAAGCAGATTTTTTATTACCTGAAAGAACATGGGTTAAGTTATCACCCGTTGTGGGAAGAAGGCTATATTTCGGTTGGTGATACACATTCTACCCGTAAGTTTGAACCGGGTATGGCGGAAGAGGATACCCGTTTTAATGGTTTTGGCCGCGAATGCGGCCTGCATGTGGATGGCGATGGAATTTAGCCGCCGCAGTGGGCGGCTCCCTAATCAGTGTTGAACAATCTCTTGTTCGACCACCATATCAAGTACCCATTTGGTAGATGAGGCATCTGCCGGCGGATTCTCCAGTTGGTATTCTTTAATCCTCAGCCGGTAGGCAATACCAGGCTCTGGTTCAAATCCTTCAATTTCATCGTAAAATAACTGCCAGTCTTCATCCTGGTGTTCGCGTATCTGCAGGCATTCCTGTGGAATTACGCCGACGCAAGGTTTACGTTCAGCCGCAATGTAAACCAACCGGGTTACGGCTTCCCCGAGGTCTGGCTGTAACGTGAACAGATAGCTTGCCCGGCCTTTTGAGAGGGTGAGTGTTTCACCTTCAAATGAAACATCGGGCCGATCCTGCAGGAAAGCCGTAAAAGCCTGCTCGGTAGCCATCGCATCTTCCGCACAGGCCATCATAGTGCCTGCCAGTTGAGATACGTTAAGTCTGCCCTTATCTAGGGTATAGCTGCCCATGGCATTATTGCAGCCAGTAAACGCCGACAGCCTGCCATCCTGCAGGTTAAGGCTTAGTGGACGGATATCAGAGGCTTCTGTCACAAATTGCTGGTAATATCCTTCGGGTATACTTGGCGTTTTACTGCAACCTGCCAGAGTGACAGCGAATACAGCAAATGCAGTTAATGGTTTTCTGAACATAAAAACTCCTTGTCTGTATGTGTTATGGCTAAGCATGGCACAGCTGGGTTGGCAGGTGAAAATATAATGCAGTTTTTGTCATTAAAAAAAACGATTAGATTGATTAATTTTATTCGTTTTAAAAAATGATTAGGCCGGGGTAGACTTAATTTCGTTGAAACATGAAGTGTTTTACTAACCTAAAGGAGCAAGACGATGTCTATCATCAACACTAAAATCAAGCCGTTTAA
>CAZXTH010000039.1:6776-7528 GCA_964643585.1 uncultured Pseudoalteromonadaceae bacterium | reverse complement strand
GCCGTTTAAAGCTACTGCGTTCCATCAGGGTAAATTTGTGCCTGTAACAGAGCAGGATCTGTTAGGTAAATGGTCTGTTGTAGTGTTCTATCCAGCTGACTTCACTTTCGTATGCCCTACAGAGTTAGGTGACCTGGCTGATTTCTATGCAAAATTCCAGGAAATCGGTGTTGAAGTTTACTCAGTATCTACTGACACTCACTTCACGCACAAAGCATGGCATGATGCGTCAGAAACTATCAAGAAAATCAACTACCCAATGCTTGCTGATCCAACCGGCGCAATCAGCCGTAACTTCGATGTCATGATCGAAGAAGAAGGTCTGGCTCTGCGTGGTACTTTTGTTATCAACCCTGAGGGTGAGATCAAAGTTGCTGAAATCCATGATCTGGGTATCGGCCGTAGCGCGGCAGAACTGTTCCGTAAAGTACAGGCTGCTCAATACGTTGCTAACCACGACGGCGAAGTGTGCCCGGCTAAATGGACTCCAGGTGAAGCGACTTTAGCTCCTTCACTGGATCTGGTTGGTAAGATCTAAGTTTGATGCAAACTGCAGGTTACTGCAGTGCTGAAGCTGATTACAGCCCTCTTCTTCTGAAGCTGTAACTCAGCTTCCCACTGTCAGACATACTGTTTGATTATGGGCCAGCGAAGCCGCTGGCCCGTTCTTCCTGCGCCTTGCTTATTTTGCGATATCTGAATTTTTCGTTTATGGAGTAGTTATGTTAGATACTAACCTGAAGCAACAATTA
>CAZXTH010000039.1:0-6766 GCA_964643585.1 uncultured Pseudoalteromonadaceae bacterium | reverse complement strand
AACAATTACAAACCTATCTGCAGAACCTGAAAACGCAGGTTGAGCTGGTGGTATCTCTGGACGATAGCGCCAAGGCAGCAGAAGTGAATGAACTGGCGACAGAAATCGCCGCATTATCAGATTTAGTGTCATTACGCCGTGATGACAACGCTTCAGAGCGTAAACCAGCGATGAAAGTACGCTCTGTAGTAAGAAATACCGACATTACCTTTGCAGGTGTACCACTAGGGCATGAATTTACCTCTCTGGTTCTGGCATTACTGCATTCGGGCGGTCATCCGATAAAGATCGAAGCAGACACGATTGAACAAATTCGTCAGTTACAGGGTAATTTTGCTTTTGAAACTTATGTGTCATTAAGCTGCCAGACTTGCCCTGAAGTAGTACAAGCGCTGAATATTATGTCAGCAGTTAACCCGAGTATTACTAACGTCATGATTGATGGAGCTATTTTCCAGCAGGAAGTAGCAGATCGAAATATTATGGCCGTGCCGTCGGTGTACCTGAATGGCGAGCTGTTCTCACAGGGCGCCATCACCATTGAGAAGATTATTCAGAAACTTGATGTGAATGCCGAGAAACGTCAGGCAGAAGCGCTGAAAAACAAAGCTGATTTCGATGTCCTGGTTGTTGGTGGTGGCCCGGCAGGCTCTGCTGCGGCAATTTACTCTGCCCGTAAAGGTCTGAATACCGGTATTGTTGCTGAGCGTTTTGGTGGTCAGGTGGCCGACACTGTAGGTATTGAGAACTTTATCTCAGTAAAATACACCGAAGGCCCGAAGCTGGTCAGCAGCCTGGAAGCACATGTCCGCGAATACGACGTAGACATTATGAATAATCAGCGTGCAGTCAAGCTAAGTAAAGGCGAGAAAGTTGAGCTGGAACTGGCCAATGGTGCCGTGCTGAAAAGTAAAACACTGATTCTGAGCCCGGGAGCCCGCTGGCGCGAAATGAACGTGCCGGGGGAGCAAGAGTACCGTGGTAAAGGTCTGGCCTACTGCCCGCACTGTGATGGCCCGTTCTTTAAAGGTAAGAAAGTGGCTGTTATTGGTGGTGGTAACTCAGGGATTGAAGCGGCTATCGATCTGGCTGGTATTGTTGAGCATGTTACCGTGCTGGAGTTTGCTGCTGAACTGCGTGCTGATGCGGTATTGGTGAAGAAAGCCAACTCAATGGGTAATATTACCATTATTACTGAAGCACAAACGTCGGAAGTCACCGGTGATGGTTCGAGGGTAAATGGCCTGAACTATACCGATCGTAAAACCGGAGAAAGCAAACATATCGAGCTGGCAGGTATTTTTGTTCAGATTGGTCTGGTACCTAATACCGAATGGTTACGTGGTGCTGTTGAGCTTTCTCCACGTGGCGAGATTATTGTTGATGAACGCGGACAAACTTCAGTACCGGGTGTGTTTGCTGCCGGTGATGCAACAACAGCCCCATATAAGCAAATCATTATTGCTATGGGGTCAGGTGCTAATGCGGCATTAGGCGCTTTTGACTATATGATTCGCCACTAGCCTTTAAACAGCACACTATCATCTCTTCCTTGTACTTTGCGGCAACTTCGGTTGCCGCTTTTTTATTTACGGCGTAAAGGATGATCTTTCGGGACGCCTAGTTTATCCATGATATCGGTATTGGGTACCCTTGGATGTAATGGCGGAATGACCAGTGTAGTAATCTGATTCAAAGGTGCCACAGGTAACTCTTTTAGTTCAATTTTATCAGCTCTGGGTTGCCAGATAGGTAAGTCAGCAGCCTCATAGAGAATGACCTGATGATCCGCCGGATACCAGTTTTGCAAATAGTGGGTTAACACCTCAATATAATGCGGTTGGCTATCAAGTTTTGTCAGGGTGAAGTCCCCGGCAATACTGACTTGCCACAGAATCAGGTAAGCGGCAGTATCGATAGTCCTGCGATAAAACAGAAACTGGCTGGCTTCAAATTGCTGACAGCCATCAGCGACCGGATCTACTCCCAAATCAGCATAAAGGCAGGCATCCGCAGCAATTCCTGCTTCCATTCTGGCGTGATATCCGGCAGCTTTTAACCGGCGTATAGTTTCATGTGGTGGCCAGCTGGCTACACCCGGATGCCCATAGCAGGCCCAAACCACATTTTTACCTTGAGCGACAGCGGTAATGATAGCCGTAATCATGCTTTCATAACTGTCTAGCCTGGAATTACCCCGCTGGTAGAACAACTGCAAATCTACCAGTTCCGGGTTTATGCTTCTCAGAAAGCTTTCCAGATAATGCGTGTTGCTGTGAAAAAACACGACATCTGCTGTAGCCAGCTGATTTCTAGCCAGTTCTGTTAATTGACTACCTAAGGTAATACCCAAGCCAATACAGGTTAACTGGCCTTTAGCCATGGCTATTAAATATCCGGCTGCAATTGCGGCCGCCAGCTTTTGCCTGATACAAGGCAGTATCAGCATGTTTTAATAAGGTGTCAAAATCAGCTGTTTTGCTGCTAGCAACACCAAAGCTGGCTGTTACTTTTATCATCTGTTCTTCAATGACAATCGGTGTATTTTCAATGCTCAATCTGCACTGTTCTGCTATAGAATATGCTGCATCAAGGTGGCACCCTGGCAAAAACAGCGCAAATTCTTCGCCACCTATTCTGGCCAGAATATCCTGCTGCCGGATATGCTGGCGGCAACGGTCTGCTATGGTCGCCAATACCTGATCACCGGTAGCATGACCGTATTTATCATTTATTGTTTTAAAAAGATCGATATCAAACACGATAAGACTGTAGTGTTCCTGCTGGCGCCTGTTATCAAGTTGCCGGCTGACGGTTTCACTGAAATAGCGGCGGTTAAACAACCTAGTTAGAAAGTCTGTAGTTGCCAGCCGGTTTAGCTGGCTTCTTTTAGTATTCAAAAGATAAATAACAGTCAGCAGAGTTAACACCAGAATTATGGCAATCATAATTGTACGGCGTTTATCTGCCCGTTGTAGTTCACCTTCCAATTGAAGCAGATCATTCTGGCTTCTTAATAATGCCATCCGGTTTTCGTTTTCCATAAAGTTGGCCTGGGCCATATGGTAAGCCACACTACGCTCTTTATACTCGTTGATATAAGCATTCAGCGCCGTAATATGTTCTTTATAAGCATTTAAAGCGGTAGTCGCATCTCCGGTTTTTTCATATAACTGTGCCAGTAATAATAAGGTTTCATTAGCTGTACGGTTGTCACGCAAAGTTGTCGCTTGTTGTAAAACCTGTTCAAGTCGCAGTTTAGCGGTGGTGAGTTCTCCCAGTTTTAGCTGAGCAAAAGCCAGAAAATAGCGTGCTCTGAGTATCGCAAAAGGAAAGCCAATATTCTCAAGCTCGGGTAAAATTCTTTGCATACTGTCTTTTACTTTCGCCGGTTGGCTGACAATATCTGCTTCTGCAGTAAAAATATCCAGAGTATGTGCCATCAGCAATTCATTAGCTTTCAGGCAGTTATGCATTGCTTTACTCGCATTCTCTGAAGAATAATGGTTATGTAATCGAATAGTTGCATGCAGTTTGAGCACTTCACTGATACATAATTCTCTAGTGGTTACTGGGAAATTAGGAATCATTTCTGAAAACTCAATGGCTTTCTCATAAGCTCCAGCACTGATATGTAGCTGCGTGGCAACTGTGTATACACTTGAGCGCAGTATCTGCTCATTAATTGCTGAGACACTGGTCATTGCTGTATATAAATGGTTATAAGCCTTTTCATAGTTCTTAGTTGCTTCAAAGATATTCGCCAGTAGCAGATGTACCTTTGTTCTGGTATCTGGAAATGGGCTATTGATCAATGGTTCTGATAGGATTAACGATTCAGTTATATGCCCCTTAAATGCTTTAAGATAAGAGGAAATGAAGAGAAATTGGTGCTTTTGTTGAGGTTCAAGAGAATTCTGGTAAGGGGAAAGTGTTTCGATAATTTCTATTGCTCTGTCTGGTGCACTTGTCCTTAATTGCTCTGCTTCAGTAAGTAACAATGAAAAGTGTTGATTATCAGCATAAAGGAGAAAAGGCATAATAATTATGCCTTTGATACAAAGTTGCCTGAAAAATTGAAACACTTATTTTGGAATGAAAAAGAAGGTAACAGGTTTGACTGCCTTGCCAATAAGTTTCTCAACCTGCTCTTTTTTTCCGCTAACTACTGCGGAAATTTCAGCCTCAGATAAGCCATATTTCTTCATGGTGTCAGTTGGTGAAGCGGCATAGCTTTGTTGTAACTTCGGATTGGTTGACAGCTCTTCAATAAATTTACCGAGATTTGACATACTGAACTCCTGTTCGTTATTTTCCCTGAGAGATATGAAATCAGATCTATTTATCGGATTACTCTAATTTAACTGCATAACCGAAGCAAGCAGAAAGCGAACAATTCTTAAACAGAAATTAGTAGTCTAAAGCAATATGCTGACATGATGATTGCTAATTCTTTTTGGTTATATATGAGCGCGATTAACTATTTCCGTTAAGACGTTCAGATGGCTAATCTGCACAATGTAAACTGAACTGCAGGGTCTGTTGACGTTTGTTGATGGAATTTTGTTCACTCTGAAAGCCTTTTAGGCAAGGCGCGAGGAATGCAGCTTAGTTACTCTAAGTAAATGACGAGTAACACAGCATAAAAGGCTTTCAGAAGAACCCTGTGGGCAGCATTTGTTTGACCTTTCTACGGCGTTATCGCCTGCTTATGTAGAATAACTACATGGCACAGGCTCTGCCTTGTATAAATGCCAGACAAATTGCTGCAAAAAACATCAACAAACGTCAACAGACCCTAGTATTCAGCGACCCGACCACAGGAGCTTGTGTGCAGTATTTACCCCTCTTTGTTAAGTTAACCGATAAACCTGTATTGATCGTGGGTGGCGGTACGGTTGCTCTGCGTAAGGCTGGTACTTTACTGGAAGCTGGGGCAAGGCTGTTTGTGGTTGCTCAGGATTTTCATACCGAATTTTTGCAATGGCAGCAGCAAGGTAAAGTGCAACTGATTAATGGTTCTTTTGAACCTGAGTTACTGAATGACAAGCTGCTGGTGATTGCCGCTACTGATGATGAACAGGTTAATCAGCAGGTATATCAGGCTGCTGAAGCGTGGCAGATACTGGTTAATACGGTGGATGATCAGCCGAAATGCCGTTTTATTTTCCCTTCTGTTATTGATCGCAGCCCGGTGCTGGTGGCAATTTCCAGCGGCGGTACTGCGCCAGTACTGGCCCGTCGTTTACGTGAAAAGCTGGAAACCCTGTTGCCACAGTATTTGGGGCCTCTGGCCGGGCTGGTGGGCAGTTTCAGAGGTAAAGTGAAAAACCATATCAGTGGTTTTGCCGCCCGTCGTCAGTTTTGGGAAAAGGTTTTTAATTCCGATGTGGTGCGTGATGTACAGGCAAACCGGGTAGCAGAAGCCGGGCAAAAACTGGAAACCTTATTGAATGAGCAATCATCAGCACTGATGGGTGAAGTGTTTATTGTTGGGGCTGGGCCTGGTGATCCTGAATTACTGACACTAAAAGCATTACAATTGATGCAGCAAGCCGATGTGGTGGTGTACGACAACCTGGTGTCAGATGCGGTGCTGAACCTTGTCAGACGCGATGCAGAGCGGATCTGTGTTGGTAAAAAAGCCGGTGATCATTCTACTTCACAACAGCAGATTAATCAGTTGCTGGTGAAACTAGCGCTGGAAGGTAAAAAAGTCTGCCGCTTAAAGGGTGGCGATCCTTTTATTTTTGGCCGTGGTGGTGAGGAAATTCAGGCGCTGGTGCCACATGGTATTGCATTTCAGGTGGTGCCGGGTATTACTGCTGCGGCAGGTTGTGCAGCTTATGCTGGCATACCACTGACCCACCGCGATTATGCGCAAAGCGTGCAGTTTATTACCGGGCATTGCCAACCGCAGGGGCAGGAAGCGGACTGGCTGAGTTTTGGCAAGCCACAGCAAACACTTGTTATCTATATGGGGCTGCTAAAAGCGGTATATATTCAGCAACGTTTGCTGGCTGCCGGGCGTGCGGGTGATACACCCGTCGCCATTATTGAAAAAGGTACCCGGCCTGAGCAACGGGTGATCTGTGGCCGGCTCGACGAACTGGCTGAACTGATAGAGCAGCATCAGCCAGGTTCACCTTCATTGCTGATTATCGGTGAAGTAGTGTCATTACAATCACAACTGCAATGGTTTGGTGCCGTGCAGCACAATACGGCTGCCCAGCCGTTATCTGTATTATCTGAGGGATGATTATGTCTGAACTGGCCACGGCGTTATCGCATTTACAGCAGCTGGAAGCGGAGAGTATCCATATTTTCCGTGAAGTGGCAGCCGAATTTAAAAAGCCGGTGATGCTGTATTCGATAGGCAAAGACTCGTCTGTATTGTTGCATTTGGCCCGTAAAGCGTTTGCGCCCGGCCGTATTCCTTTTCCGCTGTTGCATGTTGATACTGGCTGGAAATTCCGTGAAATGATTGAATTTCGTGACCGGCTGGCGGCTGAATATCAATTTGATTTACTGGTACATAAAAACCCGGAAGGGGTTGCGATGAATATTAACCCGTTTATTCATGGCAGCGCCAAGCATACCGATATTATGAAAACACAGGGGCTGAAGCAGGCACTCAATCAATACGGGTTTGATGCGGCCTTCGGTGGTGCCCGGCGTGATGAAGAAAAATCACGGGCGAAAGAACGGGTATTCTCGTTCCGGCCGCTGGTTTTTTGGATCCCAGCGATGAAACCTGTCCCGGAAC
>CAZXTH010000038.1:0-15129 GCA_964643585.1 uncultured Pseudoalteromonadaceae bacterium | reverse complement strand
CTTTGTTTTCACGGGCATAACGCGCAGCCAGAATCTTACCTTCTACGCCACGCTCACCAAATCCACCAGGAACCAGAATACCGTCAAGCCCGGCCAGTACGCCTGTACCTTTGGTTTCCACATCCTGCGAATCAATATATTTAATCGTCACGCTGAGGCGGTTTTTCAGACCAGCATGATTCAGGGCTTCATTAACGGATTTATAAGCATCCGGCAATTCAACATATTTGCCTACCATGCCGATAGTCACTTCGCCGGTCGGATTTGACTCCTGATACAACACCTGTTCCCATTCAGCCAAATCGGCTTCCGGGCAATCCAGATGGAAACGGCGGATAACCAGTTCATCCAGCCCCTGTGATTTCAGTAAGGCCGGGATCTGATAAATACTGGAGACATCTTTCAGCGAAATAACTGCTCTTTCTTCTACGTTAGTGAACAAAGCAATTTTGGCACGTTCATTAGCAGGAATTGCACGATCAGAGCGGCAAACCAGAATATCTGGCTGAATACCGATAGAACGCAGTTCTTTTACAGAATGCTGGGTAGGTTTGGTTTTAATTTCACCGGCAGTGCCCAGATAAGGCACCAGTGTCAGGTGCATAAACATAGTGCGCTCACGGCCCACTTCTGTACCTAACTGGCGAATGGCTTCCAGAAATGGCAAAGATTCAATATCGCCAACCGTACCGCCAATTTCTACGATAGCAACATCATAACCTTCGGCACCGGCAGCAACACGGCTCTTAATTTCGTTGGTAATATGCGGAATAACCTGAATCGTTGCACCAAGATAATCACCACGGCGCTCACGACGTAGTACGTCGGCATAAATCCGACCCTGGGTGAAGTTATTCAGCTTAGACATTTTGGTGCGGATAAACCGTTCGTAGTGACCAAGATCAAGATCGGTTTCGGCGCCATCTTCGGTTACATACACTTCACCATGCTGAATAGGACTCATGGTGCCGGGGTCTACGTTGATGTATGGATCCAGTTTGAGGATGGTAACTTTTAAACCACGGGCTTCAAGAATAGCAGCCAGAGATGCTGCAGCAATGCCTTTACCCAAGGATGAGACTACCCCACCCGTCACAAAGATATATCTTGTAGTCATGAGACCCCTGAGCCGATGAATGAATGATTAGAACTAAGGACGGGAGGGAATTATAGCAAAGGGCTTAAAGGCACTCAATGTAAAGCTGAGCGGTATTGTGATTTATGTCTGTACTTATAAAAGTGACAGTTCGATATTTTTGTAGGACTTACCGTCCAATTGAAAGTCATACTCACCGGTTTCAATAAATCCCTGCTTTTTATAAAACGCTACTGCTGCAGCGTTCTCTTCCCAGCAGGTTAAATAAAGCTTTTGCCTGAAATTATCCCGGATTGCAGTAATAAGAGCCTTTCCCAGCCCGCAACCTTTGCTCTGCGGCAAAACATACAACGTTTCTATTTCGCCCGTTTCAGCATTAAAAACGGCTACCGCAACCAGCTTACCGTCCCTCTCGGCAACATAAACTTGTCTGTGATTAATTTTAAGAATGATGTTCGCAGATGAGAATTCAGAAAGGGCATAGGAAGCATGGGAGGGCTCAATCCCTCCAATACTGTATGTATCAATCCACACCGTAATGCAAAGAGCGGATAATGCCTCTGCGTCTGCTACTAAGGCATCCCTGATCTTTATCGTATTATCCATAATATCCTCTGAACACCAGCGGCAAAGCCAATAAATATGACGGGCAAACTACTTGCTCCGTTTAACCTCTTGCCAGATTGCTTCCATTTCATCCAGTGAAGCTTGCTCCACATTACGGCCGTGCTGTTGCAGCTGATGCTCTACGGCACGAAAACGTTGTTCAAATTTGCTATTGGCAGCCCGTAATACCGCTTCAGGGTCAAGTTTGTGCTTGCGTACCACATTCACCAAAGCAAACATCAGATCACCCAGTTCTTCTGCAAGGTGTTCGTGGTCTTTCGCTTCTTCAACTTCGGTAATTTCTTCTTTTACTTTATCCCACGCTCCGGCTACGTCCGGCCAGTCGAAGCCAACATTAGCGCAGCGCTTTTGCAATTTAAAAGCCCGGCTTAATGCTGGCATAGCCTGCGGAACATTATCCAGTACACTGTGTTGCCCTGAAGATTTACGCTCTTCACTTTTCAGCGCTTCCCAGTTACTTAAAGCCTGTTCTGCGCCATTAACATCCTGCTCGCCGAAAACATGCGGGTGCCGGCGCTGTAATTTATCGCAAATTGCCTGAACGCAATCTTCAAACCGGAAGCGCCCTTCTTCACTTGCGATCTGGGCATAAAAAACCACCTGAAATAACAAATCTCCCAGTTCATCTTTCAATTCCGGATAGTCTTTACGTGCAATGGCATCAGCCACTTCATAGGCTTCTTCAAGTGTGTAAGGTACTATAGTGTCGTAAGTCTGTTTAATATCCCACGGGCAGCCATGCTGCGGATCCCGCAGCCGTGCCATAATATCCAGCAATTGTTGTACAGATGCAGTCACGTCTTACCTGCTTTTATGAATGTGAGCGCTTTGCTTCAATAACATCATCTATCTGACTGATCTTACTAAGCAACTTATTAAGGGAATCCAAATTATACAGTTCCATAGTCATATTTATCACGGCTTTCTGAGCACGGATATCAGAACTGCTGCTCATTTTGAGTACGTTGGCTTTCTCATTTGCCAGTACGCTGGTGATATCACGTAATAAGCCATTACGATCGCTGGCAACAATTCGGATATCCACTTCATAACCGGAAGCATATTTGTCGCCCCAGGCTGCATCCACTACCCGTTCAGGGTGAGTGTCGTGTAACAATTTGAACTGGTCGCAATCATCCCGGTGAATTGCAATTCCGCGTCCCTGGGTGATGTACCCCACAATCGCATCGCCAGGTAATGGCTGGCAGCAGCCTGCCATATGTGTCATCAGATTTCCTACCCCCTGAACCACCACATCACTTTTAGCTTTATGGCTGGTTGCAGGTTTACTGATCATTCGCGGATCAATTTCCGGCAAGGCTTCCTTGTTTTGACTCTGAATAAAGTGCACAACCTGTGTCACTTTAATTTCGCCACCACCTATACCGGTCAGTAACTCATCCATACTGTTGACATTAAAACGTGCCAGCAGCTTGGTCTGGTGATCCAGTACCAGATTCAGTCTGGCCAGCTCAGTGTCCAGCAACTCTTTGCCGGCTGCCAGATTTTTATCTTTATCCTGCTGCCGGAACCAGGCCTGAACCTTAGAACGAGCCCGGCTGGATTTCAGATACCCCAGATGCGGGTTCAGCCAGTCACGGCTTGGGTTTAGCTCACGCCCTGTCAGAATATCCACTTGATCGCCGGTTTTAAGCTGGTAAGTAAAAGGGACTATCCGGCCTGATATTTTGGCACCGATACAACGATGCCCAACATTGGAATGCACATAATAAGCAAAATCCAATGGTGTGGACCCCATTGGCAAATCAACAATATCGCCTTTGGGTGTAAACACATATACCCGGTCTTCTATCACCTGATTGCGCAGTTCTTCAGCCAGGTCTGAGCTGTCCACGACTTCTTCCTGCCATTGCAGCAGTTTACGTAACCAGCTTATTTTTTCATCGTTAGCGGCTTCTTTTCCGGTATTTCCGGTGGCGCCTTCTTTATAACGCCAGTGAGCAGCAACGCCCAGCTCAGCATCTTCATGCATTTGCCGGGTGCGGATCTGCACTTCAATCACTTTGCCCTGCGGCCCCAGTACTACCGTATGGATAGACTGATAACCGTTCTGTTTTGGCGTGGCAATATAGTCGTCAAATTCTTTAGGCAAATGGCGCCAGCTGGTATGTACTATCCCCAACGCAGCATAACAATCCTGAACCTTCTCGGTGATAATCCGCACCGCGCGAATATCAAACAGCTGTTCAAAGCTCAGCTGTTTTTTCTGCATTTTTTTCCAGAAACTGAAAATATGCTTTGGCCGGCCATAAACATCTACCTGCAGGTTTACTTCCTGCATCTTATTACGGATGCTGGCTACAAAATCCTGCATATACTGTTCGCGATCAAGCCGCTTTTCTTCCAGCAGGCCCGCAATCTGTTTATAAATTTGCGGATGTAGATAACGGAAGGCAATATCTTCCAGTTCCCATTTCAGTTGCCCGATACCCAGACGGTTTGCCAGTGGCGCAAAAATAGCGTTGGTTTCTTTTGCTGCCAGTACCCGGGTTTCTTCGTCAGCATTTTTCACTTCGCGCAGGTAGCAAATCTGAGCTGCAAGTTTAATAACAACAGCCCGCACATCTTCTACCATTGCCAGCAGCATACGGCGTAAATTATCAGCCTGTTGTGGATTGACAGCACGATTGCCGGTAGGAATAGTGCGGATGGCTTCCATTTGCTGCACAGACTGCAGCAAAGCGAGTACAGCAGATGAAAACCCCTGTTCAACCTGCTCAGCAGTGATCAGCTCAGCTTCTATTAGCGGAAACAGTAAAGCAGCCAGCAATGAGTCACGATCCATCCGTAAATCGGCCAGAATCTCAACCATTTCCCAGCCGGTACGGACAGCAGGCTCAGCATCAGTAAGCTGGTGTTCTTTGAGCCACTGGGCAGCATTCATCAGATCGCTGACTTTCTTTTCAGTCAAACCCAGCGAACATAACCACTCCAGAGTTTCTCCATAATGATATTCACCACTGTGAGACTGGCGAACCCTTACCATTGCCTGCTCCCTTTCATATAACTACCCGGTTGAACAAGGCCATCAGTTCAAGATGACTGGTTTGCGGAAACATATCTATACCAGAAATTTTGTGAAGTTGATAACCCGCGGCCAGAATAACTTTGGCATCACGGGCAAAGGTTGCCGGATTACAAGACACGTACAAAATCTGTGCCGCTTTAAGAGCAGTCACCTGCTCAACCGCGCCCTGAGCACCGGCCCGAGCCGGATCTAACACAATTTTCTGATATACAGGGCGGTTCCAGCTGGTATCTGGCCACGGCAAATGCAGATCAGCCTGTGCACATTCCACGTTATTCAGCTGATTTAACGCTGCATTATCACTAGCCCGCTGCACCATTGTGGACACCCCTTCCAGAGCAACGACTTTAGCAGCACGCTGGGCCAGCGGTAAACTGAAATTGCCAGCCCCCGCATACAAATCCAGAATGGTATCTTCCGGGCCGGGAGCCAGCCAGGCCAGAGCCTGATTTACCATCAGTTGGTTCACACCAGCATTAACCTGAATAAAATCAGCAGGGCCGAATGTCAACTGCAATTGCTGTTCGGTCAGCCAATAAGAAAACGTTTCTGTTTTTCCCTGCCAGAATTCAAATTCACCAGATTGCGGCTCACCTATCCATACGGCCTGTGGCCAGGCATCAATAAAAGCCTGTTTTTCATTATTGCTGAGTACTGCCGTATGGCGGACAACCAGAAAAGCCTGCCCACCAGCGTCGGTGGCCTCCACATGGGTTATTGCACCAGGCTGCTCCATAACAGGCAGAACCTGCCGCAAAATGCCCAATACTGGTGCAATCACCGGACTAAGCACCTTACAATCAGCAATATCTGCCAATTCTCTGGACGCAGCCTGCCGGAATCCAACCTGATAACGTTGCTGCTTTCTGTCAAACCAGACACCGATTCGGGCTTTGCGCCGGTATCCCCAGCTATCCGCGCTCAGTAACGGCTGCCACGGCAAAACTTCCAGTCCTGTATGATGCCGGATAAGCGCGTCGATCCCGTGTTGTTTAAGTTGCTGCTGTGGCGTCATTGCCAGATATTGCAACTGGCAACCGCCACAATGCCCAAAAAAGCGGCATTCAGGTTTAATACGCTCAGCAGACGGCCGCAGTACCTTTCTGACGGTAGCTTTCAGATAGCCTGCTTTATCTTCATTAACCTGCGCCTGAACGGTCTCCTGTGGCAGGGCTCCACTGACAAAAGCAATCTTCTGTTGATAACGGCCAATACCATTACCTTCATAATCGGTGTCATTAATTTGCAGCTCTATCGTTTTGCCCTGTAAGCCGCGCCCTGATTTTGCTTTATAAATTGCTACCATCTGTCCTCTGACTGCTTTGCCACCTTTGTTTACCAGGGGCTCCTGATAATATAGGCATTTACCGATTCTTGTGCCATTATCTGACCAGCCCGATGATTGTATCAAGCTATACCACACATGACGAAAACAGCTTTAGGTTATTGGATTTTATTAAGCAGTTTACTGCCTGCACTGCTGGTCAGTTTGCTGCTCGGTGGTTATTTTGGTTACGCCCGGTATCAGGAATTACACCACTCCCTTGCCAGGCAAGCCGATAACCTGGCGATACCTTTATCTATCAGTGCTTCTGAATTACTTAGTGAAGAAGATGACAATTTTACCGGTCTTAAGCACCTGCTGGACAGTACCCACCGCTTAAATTCTCCGGATATCACCAGCATTGCTTTATACAATCATCAGAATATGCTGATCACCAGCAGTAACCCCCATCTGCAACTGGCAGATTTTCAGCTGGAAGATGCAGATACTCTGCCAGCATCCGGCCTGATGCATCAGACAGAACATTACCTGTTACGCTACCAGCCTTTACTCAGCGCAGGAATAGACCATGCAATACCCGGCTCTGTTCCTGCATTGGGCTATCTGCTGGTTCAGATGCCCAAAGACACACTTTTACTGAAACAACAACGCAATCTGGTTTTCAGCCTGTTGACCATTGCCTGTGGCTTGCTGCTCAGTACATTGCTGAGCCTGTGGCTGATAAAGAAACTTTACCGGCCTCTGCAACTCACATTGCGCCAGCTTAGCCGTCTGCAACAGGGCAATTACAGCCAGCAGCAGCAAAAAATTGCTATTACTGAGCTGGCTCAGTTACAGCATAAAGTTAACCAGCTTGCAGCCAGAATGGCTCAGACAGAGCAGGAAGCACAACAAAGCATAGAACAGGCAAACAGCGATTTGCAGCAAAGCATGGAGCAGCTGGAAATCCAGAATGTGCAGCTGGACTTTGCCCGTCGTAAAGCCGTAGAAGAAAACCGCCAGAAATCTGAGTTCCTCGCCAAAATGAGCCATGAGTTACGGACTCCGCTGAATGGGGTTATTGGCTTTACACGGCAGTTACTGAAAACCAAGTTGACGATCAGCCAGCAGGATTATCTGACAACCATCCAGAAATCGGCCAACAGTTTGCTGCATCTGGTTAATGATGTACTCGACTTCTCCAGACTGGAAGAAGGCAAAATGACCATTAATCCTGAACCGTTCTCTTTGCGTGAACTACTCAGCGACGCTACAGAATTACTGGCAGCCAATGCATTTGAAAAACACCTCGAACTGGTGCTGATGATCGATCCTGATTGTCCGGATGATCTGATCGCAGATCCGGTGCGCTTTACACAGGTGCTGATGAACATTGCCGGTAATGCAATAAAATTCACTGAGCATGGCAGCATTATTCTCCGGGTATCAGCTTCAGAACTGAATGATGATCAGTTGATGCTGCATTGTTCTGTACAGGATACCGGCCGTGGTATCAGCCCGGAACAGCAAGGTACGCTGTTTCAGGGATTCAGTGCCCAGCAGCAGCCCCATGCTGGTTCGGGCCTTGGATTAATTATTTCCCAACGGCTGGTGCAAGCAATGGGAGGTAATATCGGATTTGAGAGTAAAACCGCCGAAGGTTCTACTTTCTGGTTCACCATCCGTTGCCAGCGTTCTCAGCTATCAGTTGCAGAATCATTACCGGTAACGGTACTGGAAGGTAAAACCTTGCTGTACTTTGAGCCACAACAGCATTCCCGTGAGGCAACCCAGAGCTTACTGAAAAGCTGGGGGCTGCAATTGACTGTCTGCGCAACCAGGGAGCAGCTGCAACAAGCCATCAGCGGTAGCCAGCATTATGATATTGCCCTGATTGGCCGTGCAGTAGCACTGAACCAGGTTAATCAGGTCATGAATCTGATCAGTCAGGTAAAACCTGCCTGCCAGTATACGTACCTGTTGGTAAATACATTATCACCCAATCTGCGTGAGGCTATGCTGGCTTCAGGCGCTGATGCCTGTCTGTCCAAGCCTGCCCACCAGCGTAAACTGGCTATGACGCTGGCTCAGCCTTATTCATCAGGAGCACAGCAACACCCGTGGCAGCCAGAACAAAAACCGGCATCACTGAAAATACTCTCTGTAGATGACAACGAAGCAAACCTCAAATTGCTTAATACCTTACTGCAGGATTATGCAGAGCATCTGGATGCCGCCAGAGATGGTGCCCAAGCCTGGCATAAAACAACCCAGCACGTATACGACATCATCTTTATGGATATTAATATGCCAGTGATGGATGGCATCAGTGCCTGTCAGCGTATCCGTCAAAGCTCACTGAATGAAAGAACCCCAATTGTTGCAGTCACAGCACATGCTTTTGATGGTGAACGGGCACGTTTATTATCTTTAGGATTCAACGAGTTTCTCAGCAAGCCATTGGATGAAAACATGCTGTACTATGTGCTGCAGGAGTTTTGCCCCGGCATCAGGCAAGCAAATAAAATCGTTCAGCCTTATGACAGCAGTACCTGGCCGGATACCCCACTGATTGACCGGGAGCTGGCTCTGCAACGTGCAGGAGGTAAAGAGGCTCTGGCGACAGAAATGCTGCAAATGCTTTTTAACAGCCTGCCGGAAGCTGAACAAAAATTACAACAGGCGCTGGCTGAAGGAAACAGCGTTGCTGTGCAGCAACAGGTACACAAATTACATGGCGCCTGCTGCTATACCGGTGTGCCACGGTTAAAAACCGTAGTAGAAGAACTGGAAACCCAGCTTAAACAAGGAACACCACTGAGTGCGCTTGAGCCTGAGTTATTTGAACTGGAAGATATTCTGAATGCATTGCAGCAGTACAGCCTGAACTGGCACAGCCATCATGCACTTCAGGACTGACTCTCCAGAATGACAGTTGCGCAGGCATAAGCCTGCTCATCTGTCAGTGATAGCCAGATATGACTCACTCCAAGCTGTTCAGCAAGCGTTGCCGCATAGCCACTGAATTGCATTCTGGGGCGGCCATCACCATCATTGCTGACTTCCATATGCTGGAAAGACACTCCCCGGCCAATACCTGTTCCCAATGCTTTGGCTGCGGCTTCTTTCGCTGCGAAACGTTTGGCAAAGTAACGGCTGGCCAGCTTATGACCGGCATAAATCTGTTGTTCGGCCGGTGTCAGCACTCGTTTAACCAGCCCTGGGCTGCGCAGCAGGCTCTGTTCAATACGGGCCATCTCAACAATATCAGTGCCTAAACCGATAATGGCCATTAGCGCCGGGCCTCAACCATCAGCCTTTTCATTTCGCTTACTGCAGGCCCTAGTCCACTGAATAATGCTCTGGCAACAATTGCATGTCCGATATTCAACTCATACATTTCAGGAATAGCGGCTATTGGCTGCACATTATGATAATGCAGGCCATGGCCCGCATTAACCGTTAACCCCAGCGATGCAGCAAAAGCAGCAGCTTCACTGATCCGGGCAAGCTCAGCTGCCTGTACTGCAGGGTCTGTCGCCTCAGCATATTGCCCGGTATGAATTTCAATAAAAGGTGCACCACTGGCAGCCGCAGCTTCAATCTGCCGCTTATCAGCATCAATAAACAACGACACCAGAATATTATGTTGCTGCAGCTGTGCTACGGCATCACGGATTCTGGAAGGCTGGCCAGCAACCTCTAACCCACCTTCGGTTGTCAGCTCCTGCCGTTTCTCCGGAACCAGACAGCAAAAATGAGGTTTAAGCTCTGTGGCAATTCCCAGCATTTCATCAGTTACTGCCATTTCAAAATTCAGCCGGGTATTAATTGTCTGGCGCAGTAAAAATACATCCCGGTCCTGAATATGACGGCGATCTTCACGCAAATGAACGGTAATACCATCAGCACCATATTGCTCAGCCAGTAACGCTGCATGTACGGGTTCAGGGTAATTCGTTCCTCTGGCCTGCCGTAAAGTCGCGATATGGTCGATATTGACCCCTAAATAAATTGCACTCATCGGGTTTCCTGTCTGCTCTGATGCCCGCCATAATTGTGGCTAAGGTCTGTTAACGTTAAACAAACTACGACTGAGCAATGGTTTATTTCCCAGTAACGGCGCCAGAAAAATCCGGCTCAACTGTTTTGCCGTTTGTAGTGTCTCCGGCCCCCATTGCCGCAGCCCTATCTGCAGCAGTTGCAGGCCTTGCCAGCCATGTGCTGCCGCAATAAAACCTTCGCCTTCCTGCCACTGATAACATTGCTGCGGCTGCAATGCCTGCCCTGACGCATCATACTGCCAGTCTGCCTGTAATCCCAGCTCTTGCAGCAAAGCGAGCTCAAACTCGCGCAGGCACGGTTCCAGCTCAGCACGCTGTTGCTGAACCAATAACAATTGTTGTAAGGATTGCTGATACAACTGGAATAAGTGTTCGGCAGCCTGATTATCAGGCCAGATACGGCAGATAAGCTCATTCAGATACATGGCACTGAACAGTACTTTACCACTAAAAAGGCACGCAGGAGCTAGCTCGTCCAGTGTTTTAATGGTTTTCAGCTCAGTTCTGCCCGTTAGTATCACGCCAAACAGCTGGAAAGGCTGTAATGCAAAACGCTGCTTGCCCTGGCGCTTACGCACCACCGCAGATAAACGGCCATATTCCGGCAATAATAACTGCAGCAGCAGTTTATCTTCCTGAAACGGCCGGCTATGAAGAATATAAGCGGGTAGCAAATCATCCGGCATGGGCATGTCAGCCTGTTATCAATCTTCTCCGTATCCCAGGCTACGCAGGGCTCGTTCATCATCAGCCCAGCCTGATTTTACTTTAACCCAGACCTGCAGAAATACCGGCTGCTCCATCATAGCTTCCATGTCTTGTCTGGCTTCTGTGGCAATACGTTTCATCCGCTCACCTTTGTTGCCAATAACCATTTTTTTCTGGCTATCGCGCTCAACAAGCACCAAGGCAGCAATATGGTAATGTTTTTCTTCCCACTTAAAGCGTTCAATTTCTACAGTAACCGAATACGGTAACTCATCGCCAAGAAAGCGCATCAGCTTTTCACGGACAATTTCAGCAGCCATAAAGCGCTGCGACCGATCGGTTACATAGTCGTCCGGAAAGAAAAACTCACAAGGTGGCAAATGCTTTTGGACTACCTGACGTAATGCATCTACGTTATCACCTGTTTCTGCAGATAACGGTACTACCTCAATAAAATTCAGCTGCTGGCCCAGCCACTGCAAATGCGGCAGTAATTGTTCTTTATCTTTAAACAGATCAACTTTATTAACCACCAGAATCACTGGTTTGGCTGCTGCTATCAGTTTATTCAGCACCATTTGGTCATCGTCAGTCCAGCGGGTACCTTCAACGACAAACAGTACAAATTCTACATCCAGGATAGAACTGGCAGCAGCGCGATTCATTAACCGGTTTATCGCACGTTTTTCTTCAATATGCAGTCCGGGCGTATCTACATACACGGTCTGATATTGCTCACGGGTATCAATCCCAACAATACGATGCCGGGTTGTCTGAGGTTTTTTAGAGGTAATACTGACTTTCTGACCAACCAGCTTGTTCAGTAATGTGGATTTACCGACATTTGGCCGGCCGACAATCGCCACTAGCCCGGCAAAGGTCTGAGTAGCAACGTTATTATCTGTCATGTTTGATCTTTTCCAGTGCCATATTGGCGGCATCCTGCTCGGCTTTGCGGCGCGAGCTTCCGGTTGCTACAAAAGGTGTCATGCCCGGTACGGTGCAACGGACGGTAAACAGCTGCTGATGTGCCTCGCCTTCAGTGGCAATAACATCATACTGTGGTAAAGGCTTGCGTAATCCTTGCAGATACTCCTGCAACCGGGTTTTGGAATCTTTTTGTTCACCGGGTGTTATGTGTTTAAGACGGGAAGCAAACCAATGCAGAATACGTTCTTTACAGGCATCCATCCCGCTATCAAGATAAATAGCACCTAAAATCGCTTCCAGTGCATCAGCCAGTATCGACTCACGGCGATAGCCACCACTTTTCAGCTCTCCTGGCCCCAGCCGCAGATAATCTGACAGATCCAGCTCCTGCGCAATTTCGGCCAGTGTAATGCCTTTTACCAGAGCAGCCCGCATCCGGGTCAAATCACCTTCACGGGTTTTAGGAAATGCCTGAAACAGAGCTTCAGCAATCACCAGACTTAATACAGCATCGCCCAGAAACTCCAGACGCTCATTGTGTTGCCCTTTATAACTGCGGTGCGTCAGTGCCTGCTCCAGTAAAACAGGCTGATTGAACTGATAACCCAGCCGGTGAACCAGCTGGCTTAAAGGTTTGTGCATAACGTTCTCTTAATGAATCGGGCCTAACCGCTCAAAGCGGACGCCTGTCGGAATCCAGCCGGGTAACCAGCTGTCCGGATTATCGCTGAATTCAAAGCTCATCCAGATAAATACCGCTTTACCAACCAGATTATCCTCAGGTACAAAGCCCCAGAAACGACTGTCGCGGCTGTTATCCCGGTTATCACCCAGCACAAAATAATGACCATCCGGCACAATAAACTCATCAACACTGGTGCCTGGCTGCCTGAAGAAAGCAAAAGTTGGTTCACTTCTGGATGGCGTACGTAAAATATCGTGAGCCACTTCTCCCAGTTGTTCACGGTAGCGGCGCTGTGGCAGCATATCCTGATAAAACTCGCCTTCAGCTTCCAGCTGCAATGGTATCTTTTGCAGACTGCCACAACCTTGTGACTGCTGTCCTTCACGGCATGGCGTTTCGATAAAAATTTGCTTGTCGCGGTAAATCACTCTGTCACCCGGTAAGCCCACGATACGTTTAATATAGTCTATCGTTGGCTGCTCAGGATATTTGAATACCGCAACATCTCCACGTTCAGGTTTATTGTTGCTGTATAGCGTCTTGCGCCATACCGGATCTTTAACATCGTAGGAAAACTTTTCCACCAGAATAAAATCACCTACCAGCAATGTTGGCATCATTGAACCTGACGGGATTTGAAACGGTTCATAAATAAAAGAGCGGAAAATAGTAATCGCTGCAATAACAGGGAAGATAGAACGGGCTGTTTCAACTATCTGAGGCTCTGCCGCAACATCGCTAAGTTCTTCGTCTGACAGTTGTCTGCCACCGGCGTTAGTTACAGCTACGGCAACCCTGGCTTTACGCTTAGGCGCCAGAACCAGGGCATCGAATAACCAGATCAGACCGGTGCCTAATGTCAGCAACACCAGAAAAATTGCAAAATAACCTGCCATAACTTCCCTTAAATTTTTATTTACCGACTTTCAGAATTGCCAGAAACGCTTCCTGAGGCACTTCAACGTTGCCGACTTGCTTCATCCGTTTCTTACCTTCTTTCTGCTTCTGCAACAGCTTTTTCTTACGGCTGACATCACCACCATAACATTTAGCCAGTACGTTTTTGCGTAACTGTTTTACTGTGGTTCTGGCAATAACGTGATTACCAATAGCAGCCTGAATAGCAATATCAAACATCTGACGCGGAATCAGCTCTTTGAGCTTATCGGCCAGCTCACGTCCACGGCTCTGGGCAAAATCGATATGGCTGATAATCGCCAGCGCATCTACCCGCTCAGCATTAATCAGAATATCTACCCGCTGCATATTGGAAACCTGGAAGCGTTTGAAGCTGTAATCCAGTGAAGCGTAACCGCGGCTGGTGGATTTAAGCCGGTCAAAGAAATCCATCACCACTTCAGCCATAGGTAACTCATAAGTTACCGCCACCTGACGGCCATGGTATAACATGTTGGTTTGTACGCCGCGCTTCTCAATACACAGAGTAATAACATTACCCAGATATTCCTGCGGAACCAAAATATGTGCTTCAACAATAGGCTCGCGGATTTCAGCAATATCATTAACTGCAGGTAATGCGCTGGGGTTATCCACCATCACGACATCACCGCTCTTTTTCAGCACTTCATAAACTACTGTCGGAGCAGTAGTAATCAAGTCTAAATCATATTCCCGCTCCAGCCGCTCCTGGATGATCTCCATATGCAGCATGCCAAGGAAACCGATACGGAACCCAAAACCCAGTGCAGTAGAATTTTCCGGCTCATAAAACAATGAAGAATCGTTCAGACTCAGCTTAGCCAGTGCATCACGAAAATCCTCATAATCATCCGATGACACCGGGAAGACACCGGCATAAACCTGTGGTTTAATCCGTTTAAAACCCGGTAATGGCTTGTCGGCGCTGTTACGGGCCAGCGTCAGGGTATCCCCTACCGGCGCACCTTTGATTTCTTTTATACCGGCAATAACAAAACCTACTTCGCCAGTTTTCAGCTCACCGGTATTGTTCGCTTTAGGGCTGAAAGTACCGACTTTATCAACTTCATAAGCCTGGCCGGTGGACATAACCTTGATTTTGTCTTTGGCTTTAATTGAACCGTGCTTCACCCTTACCAGTGACACCACCCCCTGATAAGCATCAAACCATGAATCAATAATCAATGCCTGGGTAGGGGCATCAGGTTCGCCTTCCGGAGCAGGAACCTGCTTAACAATGGTTTCCAGCACGTCTTTAATACCCAGACCTGTTTTAGCAGAACATTGCACCGCACCAACCGCTTCGATACCGATAATATCTTCAATTTCCTGCGAGACACGCTCAGGATCAGCCTGTGGCAAATCAATTTTATTCAGAACCGGAATAACTTCCAGATTCATATCCAGAGCGGTATAGCAGTTGGCAACGGTCTGAGCTTCTACGCCCTGCCCGGCATCAACCACCAGCAATGCACCTTCACAGGCAGCCAAAGAACGGCTGACTTCATAAGTAAAATCAACGTGGCCCGGAGTATCAATAAAGTTCAGCTGATAAGTTTCACCATCATCCGCTTTATAATGCAGTGTTACGCTTTGTGCCTTGATAGTGATACCACGCTCACGTTCCAGATCCATCGAGTCCAGAACCTGCTGCTGCATTTCACGGTCTGACAGACCACCGCAATACTGGATAAGGCGATCTGACAGAGTCGATTTACCATGATCGATATGCGCGATAATACAAAAATTCCTTATTTGCTTCATATT